>RFIA01000124.1 GCA_003695675.1 Chloroflexota bacterium | reverse complement strand
CAACTCGCTCATGAGTTGTTAGAGCATGAAATCGTCGAGAAAAAGCGCGTGCTCGAAATTGCTGGCAAAGTCGATGTAACCGACGAAAGCCCATCGACAAAGACAGAACCCGCATAACCCCTCTACACTCTAGTTCGTCGTACTCGTCGCCGCCGACGGGGGGGCAGCAATAACGACCAGTAATATTCAGCGTGTCAGGTTGTCAGCATGTTAGCTCATCAAGGATTAAAAAGCTGACAACCTGATAGCTGAAATGCTTGTGTGACGCACACAATTTTCACGCCACAAAAAGCTACCACAAAACCCACGCCCTGTGTTGACAAAAAGGCAAACTTTTTCACAACACTTTCAGGCAAGGGGAATCTTTCTGTTTTCCACGCGCAAACTGATGATCTGAGCCGTTACAATGCTTATTCATCAGCACCCTAACTTTGAACCGGCCAATATTGAGCGAGCAAAACCAAAAATTGAGTGAATTTTTGTGCGATCCGATTCGTTAATGTAGACAAGTTGCTAATATCCCCATTATAATTTACATGCAATAGCACCCTCTCTTTTTGACAAATATATTGGATGGCTCCCCAATATGTTGACAAACATCAAAAATTTGATCGTTCGTGTCCCACAGACAATCTCCACACATGCACCTTCAGATGAGGAGTTGTGCGAGATGATTGAGTTGGCCGGCGATGTCATTTTCATGACGGACGCAGACGGCCGCTTCACATTTGTCAACGGGCGTGTCCAAACCCTCCTCGACTATTCACCTGATGAAGTGATCGGTCATCATTTTTTGAATTTTGTCGCCCCGCACTGGCGTCGTGTCGTTGAAGAATTTTACAAAAGACAATTCCGAGAACACATTCTTGAATCGACGCTGGAATTCGAGGTGCAGACTAAAGCGGGCGATATGAAATGGGTTGAGCAAGTCGCCATTCTGAAGATACGGGAAAATCAAATCGTCGGTTTTCAAGCGACTGTACGCGATATATGCAGCCGAAAGCAAATGGAAGCTGAACTCGCCAACGAACGCGATCTTTTGATCACACTGATCGACACCATTCCCGATTTTATTTACGTCAAAGATGCAAATCGACGCATTGTTCTCAACAATAAAGCACATGCCGAATATATTGGGGCAAAAACACGCGAGAAATCGATTGGCAAGACAGATGCCGAATTTTATCCGGAAGAAATCGCCAATAAGATCGAGGTGGATGACCGGCGCGTCCTTGAAGAAGGCGTGTCAATCATCAATGTTGAAGAACAAATTTCTGATAGCGATTGGGTTTTGACGAGTAAAATCCCTTTGCGCGACGAGAACGGTAACATTCATCGCCTCATGGGTATCAGCCGTAAAATCACGGAGTATAAACGCTTGCAAGCCGAGTTGAGCAAGCATCTTGAGCAAGTCACAATCGTGCAAGGTATCAACCGCGAACTGACGAAAACGCTGAATCTAAAACATGTATTGCAGCTGACTATGGATATTGTGTTACGATTGACTGGCGCAGATACAGGTTTTGTCGCCCTAACAGATGATACGGGCGAAATGCGAATTGTTGAATCGACGGGGCACTACTCACACGAGACTAGCCTGCCCTATACTAACACGCCGGACGAGTTGGTCAGCCGCGCCATCCGAGAGAAGCAACCGGCATTCGTCATGGACTTGTCGAAAGAAGATGCCTATTACTCTTTGCAAAAGGGGACATGTGCGCAACTTGCAGTTCCACTGCTGTCACAAGACAAGGTGTTAGGGGTGATTTGCCTTGAAACGCAACATCCCGGTTATTTCTCAGCCGAGACTGTGGCCCTGCTGCACCTCGTCACCGACCCGGTTATGATCGCAATTGAAAATGCGCGTCTTCACGCCATGCTTGAAGAACGCCTTGAAGAAATTAGCAATCTGTATGTCGAGGTCAGCCGCCTCGAACAACTGAAATCCGACATGATACGAATCGCAGCCCATGATTTGCGAAACCCGCTTCAGATCATCTTCTCTTATCTGGGCATTTTACGCATGACTATCGCCAATCAATTAGATACCAAAAACAAGGGACGTTTCGAGCAACTACATGTCGCGGCGAAACGGATGGAACACATCATCGACAACATTCTTTCGCTGCAACGAATCGAAGAGTCAGTGACCGGAAATTTGGACGAGGTGATTGATCTCGTTGGACTAACACACCGGGTCTTTGAAGAATATCATCATCAAGCGGCGGATAAAAAGCAAATCTTTACCTTCAATCCCGCCGAAGCAGTGCTCAATGTGAAGGCCGACACCGCGCAACTGCGAGAAGCAATCGCTAATCTGATTGGTAATGCCATTAAATACACACCTGAAGGCGGTGAAGTCCATGTGCGATTAGAAAAATTAGATGGCACAGCTCGTTTTGAAGTCGAAGACAGCGGATACGGCATCCCCGAAGAGATGCAGCAAAATTTATTCAAAGCCTTTTATCGGGCGCAGTCTGAGGAAACAATTGGGATAGAAGGTACCGGATTGGGATTGTATCTCGTCAAGAACATCATCGAACGTCACAATGGGGAACTCTTTTTCCACAGCACCTATGGCGAGGGGAGTATCTTCGGCTTTGTCTTCCCCCTAGCTGAACCCCCAATAGAAAAAGCCCGCATCCAGTGACGGCTCAAGCACTTGTATTGTGTTTGTAAACGGTATTATCTTTATCTGAAAACCGTTTGATTAAGCAGTTGAAGGAATTTCATCGCCTATAATAAATCAAATTTGGTCGTACCGTGTGAGGGGACAATATGGCTGGCAACTCCACTGACTCTTCCACCGAGCACAACAAAAATTTGGATAATGATTTACCTTCACCTGCACACTTCCGCCGCATGGTCGAATTAGCGGGCGATGTGATCTATACGACAGACAGAGACGGTTACTTCACTTACATCAATCCCCGAGTCGAAGCCCTCCTGAATTACAAACCAGAAGATATGATCGGCAAAAATCATCTAGAATTTGTTGCGCCTACGCACCGTGACCGCCTCAAAGCATTTTATCGCGAACAATTTGAACAGCGCATTCACGAAACAGTCACCGAGTTCCCCGCTATAACAAATGACAGTGGAGAAAAATGGGTCGAACAAATCGTCATTCTCACTATAGAGAACGACATCCCGATAGGTTTTCAAGCGACTGTGCGTGATATTACGCCACGTAAGCAAGCCGAAGTCGCACTGCACGAAGAACGTGACTTGCTACGCACATTGATTGATACCATTCCCGATTACATCTATGTCAAAGATACGGCTGGGCGCATGTTGCTCAATAACGTTGCTCATCTTTGCGGTTTGGGTGTTGCTTCACAGGAAGAGGTGTTCGGCAAAACAGCTTTTGATTTTTATCCGCAAGAGATTGCTCAACAATTTGATGCTGCTGAGCAAAAAATATTACAGTCTGGGCAGGCTGCGCTTCATGTGGAGGAACAGACAGAAGCGCGTTGGCTTTCGACAAGCAAAGTGCCCCTACGCAATCGTCAGGGCGAGATTTATCGCATCGTTGGCATTAGCAGAGACATCACTGCATACAAGCGTGTTGAAGCCGAATTGAGCAAACAACTCGAACAATTGACGCTCTTGCAGCGCATCAATCGCGAATTGATGAAAACCCTCAACATGGAATATGTGCTTGAAATCGCCATGGATATTTCGCTCCGGTTGAGTCATGCCGATGTGGGTTTTTTAGGTCTCGTAGACGACGCTGGCGATATGCGGGTCGTCAAGTGTGTTGGGGACTATCCGCAATCAAATCGTGTGCCGTATACACAGTCGCCGGAAGATATCGTGAGCCGGGTGATGCGGAATAGGCAACCCGAACTTGTCACAGATAAAACAACACAAGAAACATATTATTCGCTTATCCCGAATATGCGTGCCCAACTTGCTCTCCCTTTGATTTCGCAACAACGTTTGCTCGGTGTAATTTGTCTTGAAACCCATCAACCCAAATACTTTACCCACCAAACCGTTGATTTCTTGCATCTTGTCACCGGCCCAATTATTGTCGGCATTGATAATGCGCGGTTATATGCGCTGTCTCAAGAACAATTGGCCGAACTCAAAAACCTCTACGCTGAAGTGAGCCGACTCGAACAATTAAAGTCCGACATGATTCGCATCGCGGCCCACGACTTGCGTAATCCCATTCATGTGATACGCGGGTATTTGAGTTTGTTACGCAAAACAATTTACGATCAGCTCCAACCCGCAGATCAAGGTCGCTTCGATCAAATCCATACAGCGACCGAACGTATGGAACAGATTATCGCTGATATTCTTTCGTTGCAGCGTATCGAACAAGCGGCTAAAGGTGAGCTGGTTGAACAAGTCAATTTAACAGCGCTCATTGACGAAATTGTGGACGAATATCGCGTACAAGCCGAAGAAAAGTCGCTCGTACTTGCACATCACTTACCGGATGCGGCGTTGACTGTTGTGGGAGATGCGGCGCTCCTCCGCGAGGCGATTTCTAATCTGGTGAGTAATGCCATCAAATACACGCCACAAAATGGACATGTGATCATGCGGCTCAAGCAAAGCACTTCTGTCGCCGTGTTCGAGGTGAAGGACACCGGTTACGGCATTCCCGATGAGATGCAAGGGAAATTGTTCCAACCATTTTACCGAGCAATCACCGATGATACGGCCAACATCGAAGGTACAGGACTCGGTTTGCATCTTGTCAAAAATATCATCGAACGCCATCAAGGGAATATCATCTTCAACAGCGTATATGGCGAAGGCAGCATCTTCGGCTTTGTTTTGCCACTCGCTACCGAATAATTACAAGCGTTTGCCGTCACACCTCATCCTTGACGGCGCGTGAACGACAGCGTTATCATGCGGCGGCTGTGTTCATGAAGTAGCGGAGTGTTTTACGGTCTTCAATGCCCTATTGGTTGCATTCCACATTGCAAGCATTTCCGGCTTTTGGCTGGATTTTTTTTGGACTTGGCCTGCCATGGGCGCTGACGGTGCTGCCGCGCAAAGATTGGCATGACCGACCGCTCGTCTTGTATCTGGCATTCGCACTTGGCCCCGCTATTCTCACCGCGTGGATGTTCTTCCTCAGCAGTGTCAGCACCATCCGACAATTGGATACGGGTTTGTTGACTCTCATCCCCGTTCTCGGTGGGACGATTGCCTTCGCGTTCATCGGCATGGCGCTCGCGTGGCGCAAACACAAGCATCAAAGCGCATCAACACCGTCGCGATTGCCGTTCGCATTTGACGAAAAAATACTCATGGTAGTGATGGGTGTCGTGACGATATTGCGTCTCTATGGCATGGCGTTCTGGCCGTTCACAGCTTATGATGCGTTGTGGGTCTACGGATATGAGGGACGTTTGTATACGTTGCTCGGTCACATACCCACTCGCATCGATTACTACCCGCAATTCATCCCACTGCAATATACATTCGCGCAATTATTCACCGGCGGCATCGACGACCACGCTGCCCGCACAGTGATTCCGTTCATCCACATCGGCAGTATGCTCGGCGTATACATTCTCGGTTCGCGTTTATTCTCGCGGCGAGTCGGCATCTTCGCGGCGGCGATCTGGACATTTTATCCGGGACTCGGCGAGTGGTCGCGATTCGGCGATCTTGAAGTCGCATTGGCATTTCTTTTTAGCGGTGCGACGGCGTTCTTCTTGATGGCGTGGCGTGGCGACGAGTCGCGGCGGCGTTATGCAGCCATCGCTGGATTGCTGTTCAGCATCGGCATGTGGACGAAGCCGACGATGGGCGCATTTGCACTCGGTGTGATGCTGCTTGTCGCTGTCGAACTCGTGCGGCTGCGCTTTGATTGGCGGGCGTGGCGACCGCGTTTTGAACTCGCCTTCATCGCCGGACTCGTGTCTTTACCACTCGGCGCTGTCTGGTATCTGCGCAATGTGATCTTGGGTCACGCCGCGATTGATTTCCCGCCCGCGTTCTGGCGCACATTGGCCGAACGCAGTGGCGAACAACTCGGCTGGATTTATCTGGCGGTGTTGGTTTTGTTACTGTATCTGTACACACGACCGAATGCACGGCGCCCGGGACGACCGCCGCTCATCGGCTTCGGCCTGATGATAATTGGAATGTTGCCGTCGGTGATTGACTTGGCGCAAATTGACCTCACACGCATGAGCTTGATTCATTCGAGTCGCCTTGTGTGGTATGAGTGGTTGGTTATCGGCACAGGCGCGGCGATACTCATCTACGGATTGCGCTCTTATTGGCATGAAAGCATATCGCCCGATTTAGAAACAACCGCGTGGGTGAGCATCATTGGGCTGCCCTATTTTGTCGTCTGGTTTCATTCGTTCAGTTATCATTACCGCTTGTCGTTCGCCATCGTTCCACTCTTGTTGCTGCCAACGGCAGTTGTCTTAGCGCACTGGTTGAATCCGGCAGACATCAAACAAGCGACACAACGGTATGGATACGTGGCGCTGATTGTGTTGGTCGCGCTGCCGGGCGCGTTGATTTCATTGCGCGATGTCAACGCGGGGTGGGCGTGGGAATGGCCGCGTGATTTGCCGGACGACTTTGCCCGCTATCAGTCGGGCAATGCGGCCTTGATGGATGTGGTCAACGGTTTGCAAGTGTATATCGACGAACAGGGTGAGATGCCGGTTGTCGCGGCGCCGGGGGTCGAACGTCTGTCATTCTTCTTCCCGACGATGGATATTCGCATCGATGAGACACCGACAACTTACGATGAACTCAACGATGTGACGTACTTCGTCTATGGCGTGCCGGAGACTCGCGGCGCGTATGAACACATTCCCTTGCAAGAAAATCAAGTCATCGGCGCATTGTCGCAGGCGGTCTATAATCTCGACAATCCCAACGAATCTATTCGGCGTGCATGGTGGGAAGACGACGGCATCTTCAATTATACAGTCTATGAATTGCATCTCGACAATCGCTTCAACCCGCCGCAGCCGGCTGTCATCGAAGAAGACACGGTTATCTTCGGCGATTTCGTTCGCTATTACGGCCACGACATTGGCGGGCTTGAATTATGGCCGGGTCGTCAGTTGCTTTTGACCCTGCATTGGGAGGTGCTTTCGCCCGCCGCCGAAGATTACGCGATTTATGTGCATCTGCGCCGCAACGAGGACGACTCGCTGTGGGCGACATGGGACGGCCCGGTCACAAATAGCGATGACACCAATTATTATGCAACAACGGCGTGGCAAGCCGGAGAATTTATTGCCGACCGGCGCACACTCGCTTTGCAAGACGCCAATACACCACGCGAAGATGGTTACAAAATTGTTGTCGGGTTCTATCGTCGAGACACCGGCGAACGAGTGCCCGTCACAATCAATGGTGAACCGGCGGGCGATGGATATGTCATTAACGACCGCTTGAAAGTTATCGATGCGCCCGAATAGTCCACATCACGGTCGGGGCAACAATTCTTGCGCAACGATGAAATCGGCATATTGCCGTGCTTGTTCCGCAGCGCCAAGCACATTGAAATGAATACCGTCGCCGTTTTCCCCCCAATATTCGGGGTGTGCTTCAAATTGTGCGGCGAGGTCATAAAATGGCAAATCCATCTCGGCTGCAATGGCTTCGATGATCGTGTTGTGTTCATTGACGCCGGTTTGCCACGCGGGGGTCAAGTTAACCGGATCCATTTCGGCATCAAAGGCCCAGCTTGAAAGCATCACTTCGATATTGTGCGCTTCGGCGAGCAGAATAATATTTCGTAGATTGCGCTCGAAATAAATCGGGCGATTGATTGCAATCTCTTCGTCATCAGTCATGCGCTCCCCTTCCCGGCAAATCGTATTGAATGAAATCAGACGACTGTCCAATGTGGTCGGGTCGGGGGATAAGCCGGTATTGATGCTCAAGAAACGGATCAACACACTCGGACTCACAGAGGCGCGACGCGGCGACCAAATCCGATTCGATGTGTTCAAACCACGCAAGGGATTGATACCACGATAGCATCCCGGATTGACGGTGCGTGCCAATGTGACATCATTGCCAGCGTGATAGATAATAATCATATCGGGTTCGAGTTCGGGGACACGAAAGGCGAAATTGACGAAACTTTCCCACGTGGTATAACCGGGCACACCAGCGTTAATGACCTCAACATTGCTAAACCCGTATTCATCTCGCAGAATATTTTGCAATATGGCCGGGTACGCATCTTTGGCAGGAATACCGCTCCCATACGTCGTCGAGCCGCCGAGAGCCACAATCCGAAACATGCCGTCCGGCTTTGGCAATTCGATTTCTTCACCACGATAGCCGAGTTGATTGTGATCTTCTCGATTTGCCGAGAGACCGAAGTTAAGATACGGCATGGGGATGAAGCCGCCTCGCGAATCGTTGAAAGCATCGATTTCATCGGCAGAGAAGATATAGCGCACACGGTCAATTTCCGTACCAAAATTGGCGAAATAAACGCGCAAGGCAACTTCGACAATCACAAATGTGACGACAACGCTGAACGTTGTCACTTTGAGCGCCTGCCGCACGCCTTGCGCCGCGGGCAAGGCCTTTGTCAATCGCCCGGCCAACAATGTGTTGATGGTGATGTATCCGGCAGCGAATGTCAGGACGACAATCCCAGCAATTAATCCCCAACCAATGGGCATCAACAACAAGACATCAACTATCGGGCCAATATCATCGCGTTCGCCATTTGGGAAATCAACCTTCAGTTTGGGCACTCGTTGTTTGCTATTGACACAAACGTATTCGCTGCCTTGCCCGGTTGTCGGGTCTCCGTCGAAAAATATCGCTTGAATGCCCTCAGCTTCCCATCGCATGGTCGTACATCCACCGGGAAAAATTAACCGCCCCGGTTCTATCTCGACCAATACGTGTCCACCGCCAACTGATTTCTCGACAACCATGGTTCCCGGATTGAGCACCAGAAATGCAAAAACAATAACTAGAAGAAACGCAATCGTAAATAGTATGATAGGGGTACGGAAGCGATGTTCCGATAATTGACTCATAGCGTGACCTGCTACCTCATGATTTGTTTTAGCGCAACGCGACATTATAACAAGGGGAACAACAGCTATGAATGGTGATGTAGAGCGCGTCGTAACCCTCATTTAATGGTAGACTATAGATGTGACGTGTGAGGCGGTTTATCTTTTTCTTTGTCTTTACAATCTTTGCGCCCTTTGCGGTTTAATATCATTTATTTTCGGAGGAGAATTTCTCGTCGATGAATCTGTTTCGACAGCTTTCTAGTTGGCTTGGTATGGACAACACGACAATATCACCGCCGCCAACCGACAGGTTACGTGACCTGCTTGACTTGGCCCGGCGTGCCAAACGTGCTGAGGATTATACCACCGCGATACAACATCTTGACGAAGCGCTCGACATAGCTCTTGAGCGCCGCGATGCAACAGCACGCGCCGTCATCATCTTGCAAAAGACCGAACTCCTCATCCTTCAACGACAATGGGAACAAGCCGAAATGTTGTTAAATGAGGTGCGACGTGATGCGCGTGCATCGGGCGACAAAACTCAATTGGCCTATACACTCAACGCCATGGGGTTGCTTTGGCAAGCGCGCGGGGAATGGTCGCGAGCGCGACAATATTATGAAGAAGCATTCAAGGTCGCGGAAGAAGCCGATTCGATTGGTGCGCAGGGCCGGGCCCAGGGCAATCTTGGCGCCACATATCTGCACGAGAATAATGCCAGTTATGCGGTGCGCTTGTTGACCGATGCCGTCATGCAACTCAACATGACAGATGATATTGAGATGAGCAGTTATTTTGTCGGCTTGCTCGGTCAAAGCAAAATCGAAAATGGTGATGAGCAAGAGGGACAACAATATTTGATACGAGCGCTGCGCTTGGCCGAGCGCATGGGCTATCGCATGTATGAGCGGCGCTGGTCGGTTGCATTGGGCAATTTGGCGTTTGAACGCGGCGAGAATCGCGCCGCCCACAATTATTATCAGCGTGCTATCGGTCTGTTTGCGCCCGACATGATTTCTAATGAGCATATCACCGTCCTTTGTCGTGCCAGCCGGGTGAGCTTGAATGTTGGGCTAGTTGACGACGCGCTGCAATTTGCCGACAAAGCATGGCAGTTGTTTCAATCGAATCGACCGGCTGATATTGCAGACGTGATTCAATTGGGACAGCCTGAGGATGTCGCGAATGCGATGTTGGAAAATCCCCCGGCGAAAGAGTCCTCCAATAGCACAACGAAGGCATCATCAGCAACCAAACTCGATCCGACATTGGAAGCATTGGTCGAAGGCACACTCGGCATCGCGCTGCAAGCCAACGGACGCAGCGCCGAGGCCTTGCCGCATCTTGAGGCGGCTGTGCGCATCGAAAACAAAACACACGACGCGCATCATATCGATATTACGCGCGAGATTGCCGCTGCCTATGCTGGTGCGGGGAATCATGAACGCGCATTGGAAATGTTCCAACAGGCGATTGAGCGGGCAGCAGCGTCAGGATTGGCGCTTGAACAAGCGCACGCCTTGCGTGATATGGGGGAATTTTATGCCAAGATCGGCGCTACACAAGACGCCATTCGCGCATGGACAGATGCCTTGTCCATTTATAAAGTCGAAAAGGTCAACACGCAAATTGCCCGTGTGTATTGTGATATGGCCAATACGCGCAAATTCGCCGGTCAAGGGCAGCGTGCGATGAAAGATTATGAGCAGGCGCTGATGGCGTTGAACGCACTTGATGACGACGACCTGCCAACGCGCGGCGTGGTACTCTCGAACGCCGCCGTGGCCTATGTCGATCAAGGCGATGTCGAGTCGGCACGCGCTTTCTTCCGCGAAGCGATTATCATCGCCGAACGCTTGGGCGACCGCGCCGCCGAAGCGACACGACGCGGCAATTACGGCTGGTTTTTGCTCGCGATTGGTCACACACAAGAAGCCATCACGACACTTAAACATGCGCTTGAAATCAGCCGCAGCATCAATCTCACCCTGTCGATGGCTGTTCAAACCGACAATCTCGGCTTGGCACACGACAGACTCGGCAATCATGAGGAGGCACTCCACTACCATCAAGAAGCGCTGCGTTTGCTTGAAGGCATCGAGCATCCTCATTGGAAGGCGATTTTTCAAGCCAATCAAGGGCAGACCCTGCTCGCACTCAATCGTCCGGACGAAGCACGCCCGCTATTTGAGAGTGCGTTGGCTAGCGGACGCGGCAAACAGGACATCGAAGTGACGATACAAGCGTTGTGTGGCCTCGCGCATTTGGCGATGAAGAGGGATGCACCGCAAGACGCCGATGCGCTGTTGGTCGAAGCGATTGACTTAGCACGCAAAGCCGATATGCGCCGTCTGTTGGCCGAAGCCCTCACTTTGCGCAGTGAGCAGCAAGCCGCTTTACACCACACAGATGAGGCGCAAGCAACATGGGAAGAAGCGCAGAATTTGTTCCGCATCTTGCACGCGCCACAAGCCGACATCAAGCCGCAGTGGTTGAACCACGCTGCTGATCGATTATCATAACCTCCACATAACGCACCCACGCTTGCCGTTTTCGCCGCCGCCGCATAGGGGGGATCGGCGGCAACGGCAAAAAGCCATTCAACACATCAGCCCTCAGCCGGTCAGCTTTCAGACACTTCTCGACTTTTGGCACAAATGGCGGCTTTGGCACAACCATATTTTGTGCCAATAGCGCCACAAAAATCACCGCCGGATGTTAAATCTTTTTGCTTTTCTCATTGCAAACATACGACCTGAGTAGTTACTGCACTATAATGCACAAACCCCCGGCGCAATCTGTCGAGGCTTGTGCATACGGTAGGATTAAGCGTGTCGCAGCATCTTATTATTATCAACTGGGTTCGCCCGCTTTGACGACCTTTGTCGCGCTAGAGCGCGCTTTTTCTGAATCGTCGATCAATCCAAGAATATTGCCATCGAGGTCTTTGATGAGCGCGAACCAACCCACATCAGGAATCGGTGCGACTTCGCGGACAATTTCTGCGCCGTGTTCCTTCGCCATGTTGACTCTATGATAAACATCGTCCACACGAATGTAGACGATTGTGCCGGTCAGCTTATCGGTCGGGTTCAGTCCCCCACCGATGTGCCCGTCTTTGCTGTCGAAGATGATATAATTCATCGGCTCAATGTGTTGCATCTCCCACCCGAATAACTTGTGATACCACTCTTGCGCTCGTTTGCCGTCCGAAACTTGAAATTCAACATGAACAATGGGATTGGGCATGAGTATTCCCTCGCAATAGATTAGAACATTTGATCGAATACAAGATAACACAAATGTTCTATCTTGTCAAGCCCGCGATTGTTATTCAATATACGTACAATGGCAACACACAAACACGGAGTTCAAATGGCAACATTCTGGTTTGTCTCCGCCCCGTTGGTCAGTCACACAGATTGGGGCGGTTTGATGAAAACGGCGCAGGCATTACAACGGCGCGGCCATGATGTGACGTGGGTCAGCGAGGCGCGTCTCGGCGGATGGCTGGCGCAGCACGAGATTCCGTTCGCGCCGATTCGGGCGACGGGTTGGTTGTGGCCGCCCCCACCTGCGCCCGACCTCAGCAATCTCCCGCCGCAAGAAGCTGTCAATTTGCGTTACAAACGCGCCCTCGACACATGGCTGACCGAAGACCTCGTCGCCGATGCGGTCGAAGCATTACTCGCGCTGGCGGATGACATCGGCGCACCCGACCTGATTGTGACCGATCCATTCTTGAGTGGTGTCGCGTTGGCCGCCGAAGCATTAGCTGTGCCGCTTGTCGTCTGTGGCTGGCCGGCGCAGGCGTCGCTGAATGCGCAGCAATTATTCCCGGTGCAGCAATCGCTCGGCACAGACAGTCAACAACGCATCGACCGCTTGTGTCGGCGCTTCGGTCTTGAAGGCACAAATTTTGATCGTGGCCCGACACCATCGATCATCAGCCCGCACGCGCATATCAATTATTTTAGTCGCGGCTGGTTCATCGCTGAGGAACATACGCTGCTGCCACAAAATCATTTCGTCGGCGGGCATCCGGTCACACCCGATGATGAGGCGCCGCAATGGTTGCAAGACATCCCCGCAGAACAACCGCTCGCGTTGGTGACGCTTGGCACGGTCTTCACCGGCGATCTGGGATTCTTCAGTTGGGCGGCGCAAGCAGCCGTACACGCCGGTCTGCTGCCGATTGTCGCCATCGGTTACAATCCGCTTGCGCCGGAGAAAAAAGCCGAACTCAAAGCCGCCTTGCCGCGTGGGACGCGCCTGCTCAATTGGGCGCCGTTTGAGCATGTCTTGCCACGCACACGGCTGATGATTCATCACGGCGGGATGGGGACGACTCATGCCGCGGTCGTGCACGGTGTGCCACAGATCGTTGTACCTCATGCGGCTGACCAACGCGGCCAAGCCAAACGTGTCGCACAGGCCAAGGTCGGCCTCAATTTGAGTGCGCACGATGTGCGGCAGGGGATGTTGTTTGAAGGCGTGCTGGCGCTGGCAAATGATGAGCACGTCGCCAAGACAGCACGTCAATTGGCTGAGGAATTTCGCGCATTAGGCGGGCCGCAACGTGCAGCCGAAATCGTGACCGGCATCCTCAACGGCGGCGCGGGATAATCTTGCGACTCCGCGGGCGGTGTGATGGTGAACAAAAGAAGCAAAACGATTCAACGCAAGGGCGCAGAGATGCAAAGGACGCAGAGCGAATCGAGCGATTTTCTTGGCATTCTTGGCGTCTTGGCGGTTCAACAACTTTTATCAGGTGGCGAATTGGATGAAGAAAATCAAATGACCGAGCCGAATTTGGTCGCCGCTGCGCAACGGCTGCGGTGTGTCGTGGGGGATGCGCTGTTCGTTGACCCACGTGCCGTTGGTGCTGTCGAGATCTTCAATCGCATAACCGCCATCGCTTGGCTTAATTAACGCATGGCGTCGCGAGACACCGAGCAAACCGGCATTGAGGCGATTCAAATCGATCATACCGGGCACGTCGATGTTGCCGCGCCCGAGCAAAATCGAGTCGTGAACATTGATGATTTCCGGCTGGTCACGCCCGACAAAATATAACGCAACGGCCCCCGGCGCAAGCTGAACCGCCTCGTCGACATAATTGCTGAAGAATTGGTCAACCGCTTCATCGCTGAGGCGCATCGTCTTCCCAATGCGCAAAGGGGAACCGCAATGAACACATTTTGTGGCATCGTAATCATTTTCATGCTGGCAAACGAGGCAGGTGCGCGTTTTATTCATCGCCCATATCTCCGAAATTTATAGAGAAATGCCTATCTGTAATCTACCATAAAATGTGACAGCGTGCCGCAGTCGATCATAACCGCTCATCCTAACTTTCGTCCTGTCATGATGATATTGCGATGCACAAATGACGCATCGGGCGTACCGGCGCACTGTGGCCGCAGCCACTCGGCGACTGCTTGCGGCGCTTGAATCAGCATGATTTCTAAACGTTCGCGGACTTCGGGCGGGCGTTTTTGCCGCTCGACCCACGAGACAAAATCGGCCTTCATCTCGTGCGGTTCAACATGTTCGACGATCATGCCGACATCGAGCAATAAGCCACGCCATTCAACTTCGGCGTAGGCACGGAAGTGACTCGGGTCGCGCAAGCGTTCAAACGAGTCGATGTATCGCGCAGCGCGTTCATCATCGGGCAATAAGTGGTCATGCAACGCAAAGATGCCGCCGGGTTTGAGCACCCGCGCCATCTCTTGAAAAAAGCGAAATACGTCCGGGAAGTGATGGGCGGCATAACGACACGTCACGAGATCAAAGCTGCCGTCGGCAAACGCGAGATGCTCCGAGTCGACGGTAGCATAGATGATATTCGTGACGCCTTGCATGGCGTGATGTTCGCGGGCGGCGTTGAGCATTTTCTCTCCGATGTCCGACGCGATGACATCAGCGACATGCGGCGCGAATGCGAGCGCAGTGTGCCCGCCGCCGGTCGCGACATCGAGCACATGCCAATCGTGCTGCGGTTGCGTCAGCCCGACGAGGCGTTGCAGCGCCGGGTCATCGCCGTGGACAGCGCTGTGGACATAATTCGTCACAAGTTGGCTGAAGCGCGTATGCGATTCGGTTTTCGCATCGGTCACGGTGTTGCTCCTTGCAGGTTTATACGTTCACAGTCATTATAAACGCGGATATGTGGGCAGATAAAGAGACAGCAAATGCCGTTTCGTTCAGCAGCACTCAAAGCGAAAGCCATCGAACTCGGCTTCAATCTAGCCGGCATCACCCGTGCCGAACCCTCGCCGACACTCGCCGCGTACTTCAAATGGATTGCAGCGGGGATGCACGGTTCGATGACGTACATGGCGCGGGATGACCGGCAGGCGCGTCGTCGTGACCTCGATATCATCGTGCCCGGTGCGCGGTCGATGGTCATCGTCGGCTTGGATTACCGCGTTTCAGTTGTGTCGGATGACGTGTTGCGAGACCCGTCTCGCGGGCGCATCGCTTCTTATGCGTGGGGTCTCGATTATCACGACATCATGACGCCGCGTTTGAAAATCCTCGCCGAGTGGATGCAATCTGAACACGGCTTAGAGATCGCCTATCGTCATTATGTCGATACCGGCGCGATTCTCGAACGTAGTCACGCGCAACAAGCGGGCATCGGTTTCATCGGCAAGAACACGATGTTGATACATCCGCGACGTGGCAGCTATTTTTTTCTCGGTGAATTCATCACCGATATTGAATTTGATACGTATGACGAACCGCATCGCGAAACGATGTGTGGCACTTGTACCCGTTGCATAGCCGCTTGCCCGACCGCGGCTTTCCCGCAGCCGTATGTCCTCGACGCACGGCGCTGCATCAGCTATCTGACGATTGAACACAAAGGATGGATTGATCGCGGGTTGCGCCCGTTGATGGGCAATTGGATTTTCGGCTGTGACATCTGTCAGGACGTGTGTCCGTTTCAACGATTCGCCATGGATACGCACGAAGACGCATTCATACCGGGAAGTCTCAACCGCGCCGCGCCGAAGCTCATCGACATATTGCAAATCGACGACGCAACATTCGACACGCAATTCACGGGTTCGCCGGTATATCGCATCAAGCGCGAACGCCTCGTCCGCAATGCTTGTATCGCCGCCGGGAATTCGGGCAACGAGGCACTTGCCCCGGCGCTGCGACATCTGTTAAGCGATGCAAATCCGTTGATACGTGGTCATGCAGTGTGGGCGCTCAGCCGGCTTCTTGGTAAGGATGCGCACCCGATATTGACAGCGCACGATCAAAACGAGACCGATGCACAAGTGCATGACGAAATCGAAGCGGCACTCACGCTATAACCATTAGCACCATCGACAACGCAGCCGCACAATCATACATGATACAATGATCATCGTGCTATCTACGCATATCATCCCGGACAGACGACATTGATGAATACCATTCGCGAGTATCCCGCAAAATTTTGGTTGTTGTTCGGCGGCACATTCATCAACCGCGCCGCGACGAGTCTGATTTGGCCGTTTCTGACGATTTTTATGAAACAACAGCTTGAAGTCGCCTTGACGACGATTACCTTGCTGTTCACGATTCGGTCGATTGCGGGCTTTGTCTCGTCATCGGTCGTCAGTCCGGTTATGGATCGAGTCGGGCGCAAGTGGGTGATGGTAATCAGCACCGTCGCCATGGGACTGATTTTGATTGCGATGGCGAATCTCACATCGTTGATGGCGTGGGCGGTGTTGATAGGATTGTACGGCGCGGTGTCGCCGATGTTTCAAGTCGGCAGCAGCACGATGGTGGCGGACATCATCGAAGATAATGACAAACGGCCAGAGGCCTACGCCTTGATACGGATGATTACGAATGCGGGTATCGCCATCGGCCCGGCGATTGGCGGCTTGTTGATTGCGGTTTCATTCGTCATGACGTATTACGTCGCGGCGGGCGTCTTGTTGATACTCGCCGTGCTGACGATCATCTATTTGCCGGAGACCCTGCCACAACAAGCGAACGAAGATGCAACCGCGCAATCATCAAGCGGCAGTTATCGCGAGGTGCTGCGCGACCACCTTTTCACCGCTATGGTCGGTGTTTATATTCTGGCATTGATGGCTTACGGCCTCATGTTTATTTTGCTGCCGGTTTACGCGGTCGAGAATTTTGCCATCGAAGAAGGACAAACCGGCCTCATCATCATGGTCAATGCGCTGATGGTCGTCCTCTTGCAATATAAGATGACGCAATTCACCAAACGTTTTCGTCCGTTACAGATGATGGCGCTTGGCACCCTGTTATATGCAATCGGGGTCGGCAGCGTGGCGTGGGGGCGCAGCCTACCGGCATTCATGCTGAGCATGGTCGTCGTCACAACCGGCGAACTCATCATCAATCCGACGGCCATGGCATTGGCCGCCGAACTCGCGCCGGTCAAGATGCGGGCGCGCTATATGGGCGTCTTCACATTGTCGTTCACGATTGCCGCCGGTATCGGCCCGGTCATCGGCGGTTATCTGAACGATCATATCGCGCCGGTCGCGATCTGGTATGGTGGGGCGTTCATCGCGGCGCTTGCAGCGAGCGGTTTTCTCGTGCTCGCTCGAATGCGCCTCGCAGACGACGCCCCTTCGGCAACTGTCAGGCCGGTGACATCGAGCCTTGCGGTCAACAAACGGGTGTAGTCGCAGACATTATATGACCGTCACCAACAACTTGTTTTGCTCGACACTCTGCCCGACTTCACAACTAATACGCTGCACAACACCTTTGCGCGGCACTTTGAGTTCGTTTTCCATCTTCATCGATTCGAGAATGACCACCGTTTGCCCGGCTTCGACTTCCTGCCCCTCCTCAACAGGGACAGCGACGACGAGACCCGGCATCGGCGCCCGTATCGATATTTCACCCGAGTCGTCCATGGCGGTGCTTCGGCGTGCGGCAAGCAGTTGCGCCCGCTCATCCAACACCGTCCCCATATACAAACGACCGCGCAGAAGAATTTCCCACTTGCCGTCGCGTTCTTCAACCAGCGCTTCCATCGAAAGATTGTCGGCGATAATCGAATACAACGACGCCTCGCCCAAGGGCAGAAAGTCGATGCGACGTTGTTCTCCATTCACCCACAAACTGCCGTCGGGGCGAATTTCGATTTCAAATTGTTGATCGTTGATCGTCGTGATGTACTTCATCGATTCATCCGTTCCCAACGACCGACCCACTTCCAATTGCTGGTATCGCGCTCGCCCTTGACGACGACCTGACTCGCGAGTTGCCGTTTGCGATGGGCGACGAGTGTCGCGACGATAGCGGCGGTTTCAAGGTCTGTCTCTGAAGGCTCGTCTTCGTAAGTCGTCATGCTAAAACGTTCTTCGACGAATGAGGTGTCGAAATTCCCAGCCAAAAAACTGAAACTCGACATCAAATTTTGATGAAACGGAATGTTGTGTTTGATGCCCATGATTTTGAATTCCTCAAGCGCACGACGCATCCGCAGCATCGCTTCCGGTCGCGTTTCGCCCCAACAAATCAGCTTCGCCAACAAATTGTCATAATACGGCGTGACTTCGTAACCACTGTAGATGCCGCTGTCCAAGCGAACACCCGGCCCGGTTGGGAAGATAATCGACGATATGGTGCCGACCGATGGCATAAAGTTCTGATACGGGTCTTCTGCATTGATGCGGCATTCAATCGCCCAACCATTCGGCTCAACGAGGCTGCCGGTCGGCCCCATGCGCCGCCCGCGTGCGATACGAATTTGTTCTTTCACAAGGTCAATACCCGTCACCAATTCGGTGACCGGGTGCTCGACCTGTAAGCGGGTGTTCATCTCTAAGAAGTAGAAATTTTTGTCTTTGTCGACGAGCGCCTCAATCGTCCCCGCATTGACATAATCGACCGACTGCGCCGCTTTGACGGCCATCTCGCCCATTTGACGTCGCAAGTCTTCATCGACAAAGCTGCTCGGCGCTTCTTCGACAAGTTTTTGATGGCGTCGTTGAATCGAGCATTCGCGTTCGCCGAGATGAATCGTGTTGCCGTGCGTGTCGGCCAAGATTTGGAATTCGATATGCCGCGCCCCGACGACGAGTTTTTCGACATAAACCGTACCGTCACCAAAAGCGGACTCGGCTTCGCGACGGGCAGCAGCGAGGGCGTTCGGCAAGTCGGCTTCATTTTCGACGATGCGCATCCCCTTGCCGCCCCCCCCGGCAGCCGCTTTGACCATCAGGGGGAAGCCGATGTCTTTCGCGGCGGCGACGATGTCGTCATCGCGCAGACCGGGTTCAGTGCCGGGGATGAGCGGCACACCGGCTTTTTTCACCGTTTCGCGGGCGGCCAATTTGTCCCCCATCGTCGAGATGGCTTTCGGCGGCGGCCCGATGAAAATCAAGCCTTCATCGGCCACGGCCTGCGCGAAATCCGCATTTTCCGAGAGAAAGCCGTAACCGGGATGAATCGCGTCGGCGCCGGTTTTCTTGGCCGCGTCGAACAATTTGTCCATCCGTAAGTAACTGTCTCGCGCTAACGGCGGCCCGATATTGATGGCTTCGTCGGCATAACGAACGTGCAAACTCGTGCGGTCAGCGTCGGAATAAACAGCGACGGTGCTGATGCCGAGATCGCGACAAGCGCGAATCACACGGACGGCAATCTCGCCGCGATTGGTGATTAAAATCTTCTGGATATTTTGTGGAGCACTTTCAGTCATGTTTGTTCAACAGCCTTTCAGCCACATCAAAGCGGGATGTTGCCGTGTTTCTTCGGCGGGTTGGTGTCGCGCTTATTCTGGAAAGCCTCGAGCGCATTGATCAAACGCGGGCGCGTATCGCGCGGTTCGATGATGTCGTCGATATAACCGCGTGATGCCGCCACATACGGCGTGGCAAATTTCTCGCGATATTCGGCGACGAGTTCGGCTTTCTTGGCGACCGGGTCTTCGGCTTCGGCCAACTCGCGCCGATAAATGATGTTGACTGCGCCGTCCGGCCCCATCACCGCGATTTCCGCCGTCGGCCACGCGAGATTGAGGTCGCCGCGAATATGCTTACTGCTCATCACGTCATAGGCGCCGCCATACGCTTTGCGCGTGATGACCGTGATTTTCGGCACTGTGCATTCGCAATAGGCATAGAGCAACTTCGCCCCAGCGCGGATGATACCGCCGTGTTCTTGCACCGTTCCCGGCATGAAACCGGGCACATCAACGAATGTGACCACCGGGATGTTGAAGGCATCGCAAAAGCGAATGAAGCGCCCCGCTTTTTCGCTGGCATCAATATCGAGCACGCCCGCAAGCACCGCCGGTTGGTTGGCGACGATGCCGACACTGTGCCCACCAAGCCGCGCAAAGCCGACGATGATATTGGTCGCGAAGTGCTCGTGTATCTCAAAAAAATGCCCGTCATCGACGACGGTCGTGATGATTGCTTTCATGTCATACGGTTTGTTGGGGTTGTCTGGGATGATCGTGTCGAGGCTCGTGTCTGTCCGCAGCGGGTCGTCATTTGTTGGGACGAATGGCGGGTCTTCCATATTGTTTTGTGGAATGTAACTGAGCAATTCGCGAATAAGCAGCAGCGTCTCGGTTTCGTTTTCACCCACCATGTGGCACACACCACTTTTGCTGGCATGAATCGATGCGCCGCCGAGTTCCTCGAAAGTGACTTCTTCGTGCGTCACACTCTTGACGACATCCGGGCCGGTCACGAACATATAACTCGTGTCCTTGACCATGAAGATGAAATCGGTCAACGCCGGGCTATACACTGCGCCCCCCGCACACGGCCCCATGATGACACTCAATTGGGGGATGACGCCGCTGCTCATGGTGTTACGTAGAAAGATGTCGGCATAACCGCCGAGACTAGCGACACCCTCTTGAATGCGTGCGCCGCCGCTGTCGTTCAAGCCGATGACCGGCGCGCCGGTTTTGAGCGCCATCTCCATCACCTTGACAATCTTTTCGGCATGGACTTCGCTCAGGCTGCCACCCATCACGGTGAAGTCTTGCGAGAAGACATAGACAAGACGGCCATCAATCGTCCCCCATCCGGTGACCACACTGTCGCCGAGAAATTTGTTATTTTCCATGCCGAAGTCGGTAGCGCGATGGACGACAAAGGCGTCCAATTCGCGGAAGCTGCCGGGGTCGAGCAAAATATCGAGCCGTTCACGCGCTGTGTTGCGCCCGGCATCATGCTGTCGTTTGATGCGCTCTTCGCCACCACCAGCGTGGCTCTGTGCGCGTTTATTGCGCAATTCATCTATTTTTGGGTTTGCGGCCATAAACGAATAACTCCGATCAGTTGTCAGATGGGTCAGATGTATTGAAGCGTGCTTGATAGTACCAATATCCGATCAGGATAAGCAGCACAAAGATAATGAGAATAAATAAAAATGGCAAGCGTTGTCGATCATAATCGGCACGGGCAAAGATAACCAGCCGCACGAAACTGTAGAGACCAAAAGCAACCAGCGCCCATGTCGTCTTGCGCAATGCGCCCGCTTGATGTCGCAGCAGATGGTATGCTGCCCACACAAATACCGCCGCCCATCCGATACCCATGACAATCTCAAGCGGCATCACTAGGCTGACGTGAGAAACGAGGTCATCCGGCAGACGCAGAGCGCGATAAACTGCGCCTAATTGAATTAAGGCGAGAACGACAGTCAAAACCAGCAGCCAACGCCGCGACCGACTGAGCCGCCCGATGTGATGTTGTGTTTGTTCAGAGGTCATAGTGCGATTATAACGTGGGGGACGATTGTGAACAATTGCGGTAGACAAAGATTGTGCAAGATGTATTCACCTCATCCCGGTGTGACGCCGAATTTGTTGAGCAATTCGACGATGGCGTTGTTATAAGCGAGGGCGCTTTCTTCGAGCACACGAATCGTATGCGTATTCGACAGCACGACGTTAATCGCCGCCGGGATGTCCCATTCGTCCTCGTTATAAACGAAGCCATTGTGCCATATCGGAATGATGACGGCGTTAGACTCAATCGCCCATGTGATTTCTTCCAGCACAACTTCGGACTGCAATGTCGTCGGCGCGAGAATCGAAATGAAGTAATCGCGTTGTTGCACCCGCTGCTTCAACCCCGAATGCCAATCTTCGCCGGGTTCAAGCGTCAGGTCGAGGAAGGCGTCCAAACCTTCTTGCTTGAGGCGTGCCAACACAAGCAACGCGAAGGCGCTGCTCTCGCTGCGTTTGTATGAGATGAAGATGCTCGAAGTCGGCGCGGCAGACAGCAACTCAAACGCAGCCGAGGTAATCTTGTAAGAGCGTTCGCCCGCCGGTTGCAAAAAACCGTTGACTTCTAACAACGGCAACGGCGGCGCCTCATCTAGCGAACCCCAACGCTTCTCGACATATTGATTGAGGCTGTACTCAAAACGCAAGCGTCCTTCAAAGGACGGCAACCACAGCCCTTCTAGCGCCCCTTCAGCGAGTTCTTTCGCCATTGTATGCACCCGCGCCATGCGATCATTCGGCAGTGGACGCTGTGTCACCTTTGTGATAAATTCTTCAAGTGTCATACCTGCTTCCTCAATAATATAGAAGTGACGCAGTTGAAAATTTGTCGGGCTGACAACGGCTCACGTAGGGGAACAGCGTGCTGTGCCCTTGCCCGACTTGCCGAACTTCGTAAGTCCTATAATCATCACTGTACCAGCCTGCTATTCATTTCCTGCCGTCACATCTAATTCTTCTTCGATGCGATAAATCGCCTCTGAATGACCGATGACAATCAATGTCTCGCCGGGCGTGATGACATGTTGTGTGTTGGGATTGATGACAATCTCACCGTTGGCACGTTGTATCGCGATGATCGAAACATGCCTCGTGCGGCGTAAATCGGTCGCCGCAATCGTTTTGCCCGCCAACTTTGAATCTTCGCCAATCGGCACTTCGCCCAAATCCATATCGTCACCGGCGCTGAAAATTTGCTCCATGAAGTCATGCACCGCCGGGCGCAGCAAGGCCACCGCCATTCGATGCCCGCCGATTTGATACGGGCTGACAACACGATTGGCGCCAGCACGACGCAGTTTGCTTTCAGCACCCGGATGCGATGCGCGGGCGACGATGAATAACTTCGGATTCAACTCGCGTGCCGTGAGGACGGCCATCACATTATCGGCATCGGCGTTGAGCGCGGCGACGAATCCTTTGGCGCGGTCGATACCGGCTTTGAGGAGCGTTTCATCTGTCGTCGCATCGCCGGTGATATGCAGCACATTTTCTTCAAGTAGCTCATTCGTGATTTCAGTATCGGCCTCGACAATGACATACGGTTGGTTTCGCGCTTGTAAGTCACGGACGATTTGCTCCCCCATGCGCCCATAACCACATACAACGAAATGCCCTTCCATCATCCTAATTTTCGCTTCCATTTTGCGCTCCCGAATCGAAAGCCACATCAACGGCCCCAACACAATACTAATCGCGTTACTGACAGCCGTCGTCGCCACACCGACGCCGAGTAAAATCAGCATCGACGTGAAGAGACGACCAACGGTCGAAAGCGGCTGCACCTCAGCGAAACCGACCGTCGTGACGGTGATGATGGTCATGTAAAAAGCATCGCTGAGACGCATTTCTTCCAGCACAATATAACCGCCCGTGCCCAAAAGAATCAATAGACCGAGCGCCACAATCGACAACTCGAAACGTCGCACCGGGTCAGCAAATAATGAGCGGGCGCGGCTGCCTATAGTGGCGACAAATGGTGCCAACATGCGAGAAGCTATATCCTATTCGCGCAATGAACGATACGCGCAACTACTCAGGTCGTGTAGCGGCCAGTGTAGCGGTCAGAAGGAAGGCAAAACGATTCAACGCAGAGATGCGAGGGGACGCAAAGCGCTTTAACGATTTTCTTTGCGCCCTTTGCGCCTTTGCGATTCAATATCTTTTCCTTCTGCTTTATACACCCGCGTATGTTGAACAATTACCGATATGCTATCTATATGATGACGCACCGCTCTCAATCACCAAGACATACACCGACATCTCGCGCCGTTTGAATCCACGGGTGACCAAGCGGTACACATTTACGAAAACCGACAACCTGCTCCAATGGCACAGGTTCGACATCCTCACCGCGCACGGCGACCATCACACCGAATGTACCTTCGTGAATCAGCCGGGCACAAGCGGTACCAAGCCGTGTCGCCAGCAGGCGGTCTACCGGCGAGGGCACGCCGCCACGCTGCACATGACCGAGAATCGTCACCCGCGACTCGAGGCCGGTCAATGCTTCGAGTTGCCGTGTTAAGCCGTGTGTGCTTTCAACACGGGCTGCTTCGATGTCTCGAACCTTTTGTTTCGCAGCTTTACGCGCTTTTTTATCCCCCGCCTCTTCTGCAGTGGCGACTTCAGCCTCAGCATCGCGCAACCGCTGCGCCATCTCGACCGACATCGCCCCTTCGGAGACCGCGACAATGCTAAAATGTTTGCCATCGCGCCGCCGTTGTACAATTGCTTCGGCGATACGCTCAACTTGATAGGGAATCTCCGGGATCAAAATTACATCCGCCCCCCCGGACACCCCCGCCCCTAAAGCAAGCCACCCGGTATTGTGCCCCATCACTTCGACGACGATGATACGATGATGACTGTGCGCCGTGCTGTGCAAGCGGTCAATCGCTTCCGTCGCGATATTGAGCGCGGTGTCAAAGCCGAAGGTGACATCGGTCATGGCGACATCATTGTCGATGGTCTTCGGCAGTGTGACGATATTCATGCCTTTTTGCAACAACCGGTAGGCGTTCTTTTGTGTCCCACCACCGCCGAGACAAACCAACGCATCGAGATTGTGCTTCTTATATGTGTCGAGCATCACATCGGTCATGTCGAGCTTTTTGCCGCCGACCGGCATCTTATGCGGTTTGTCACGACTCGTGCCGAGGATCGTGCCGCCGATTGTCAAAATGCCGGAGACATTTTCGCCCTCTAGCCGCACCGTCCGGTCTTGCATCAAGCCGCGAAAACCATCGCGAAAACCAATCACACGCATCCCATATACATTCATACCCGCTTTAGCAACACCGCGTATCGCCGCGTTCAAACCCGGTGTATCGCCGCCTGCTGTGAGAATCCCAATATATTTTGTCATATAACGCCTCATGATGAACTGTCTTGCATGTTATACCGCGAATGATAGTAAATTTGCCAATTTTGCTAGAAAATCTATCGTTATGGATCGTTATGGACTGATGGTTGAGTACGGTCATCGGTTCGGAGTGTTATAATGATAAGCAGCATCGATTATTGAATAACATGAGGATCCAAAATATGGTTACAACCGAACGCAGCGAACAACAATTGTCGCTCACCATGACTGAAGAACAC
The DNA here is from genome assembly GCA_003695675.1 of Chloroflexota bacterium. Classification (GTDB taxonomy): domain Bacteria; phylum Chloroflexota; class Anaerolineae; order Aggregatilineales; family Phototrophicaceae. The sequence continues at coordinate 6,835 of RFIA01000124.1, read as the reverse complement.
GAGATGCTCCAACAAGCGGTGCGCGACTTAGCTCAAAAAGAAATCGCCCCGATTGCCGAGCGATACGACGCTAGCGGCGAGTTCCCGTTAGAGACGGTGCGCAAAATGGGCGCCATGGGCTTAATGGGCATCGAAGTCCCCGAAGCATACGGCGGCGCGGGCATGGATAGCCTCGCGTATGTACTCACGATGGTCGAAGTGTCGAAGGCCGACGCGAGTCATGGCACGATTGTCAGCGTCAACAATTCGCTCTTTTGTCATGGCATTCTCAAATATGGCACGGAAGAGCAAAAGCAAAAATTCCTCGTGCCGGTCGCAAGCGGCGAAAAAATCGGCGCGTATAGCTTGACCGAGCCGATGTCCGGCAGCGACGCGGGCACGATGGAAAGCCGCGCTGTGCTCAACGACGCGGGCACGCACTACATCATCAATGGGCGCAAGAGTTGGGTCACAAGCGGGCCGGTCGCCGATTATGTGCTGCTTTTCACGATGACCGAACCGGAGAAAAAGCACAAAGGGATCACTGCGTTTCTCATCGATGCGCATCAACCCGGCTTCATTCGCGGCAAAGTCGAACCGAAGCTCGGTATTCGTGCCAGCGCCACTAGCGAACTCGTCTTTGAAAATTACGCCTGTCCGGTCGAGAATGTGCTCGGCGAGGTTGGACACGGCTTCAAAATTGCAATGGCCGTCCTCGACGCCGGGCGTATCGGCATCGCCGCGCAGGCGCTCGGCATCGCGGAGGCGGCGTATGAAGCATCGGTACAATACGCCCGCGAACGCCAGGCCTTCGGCCAAGCTATCGGCCAATTCCAGATGATTCAACAAAAAATCGCCGATATGAAAACCCGCATCGAAGCCAGCCGGCAGTTGATTTACAACGCTTGCCTCGCCAAAGAACGCAGCAAAATCACCGGCGAGCGCTACACACTCCAAGCAAGTATGGCGAAACTCTTCGCTAGCGAAACGGCGATGTTCGTCACGCATCAGGCCGTGCAAATTCATGGCGGTATGGGCTACAGCAAAGAACTCCCGGTGGAACGCTACTTCCGCGATGCTAAAATCACGGAAATTTACGAAGGTACCAGCGAGATTCAACGCATGGTCATCGCCCGCAACGAATTGGGGCTGCGCTGATGAAGGCCTCGGTTTTCTACGAACATGGCGGGCGCGATGTGCTCAAAGTCGTCGATGACCTGCCCGTGCCCGAACCGGGACGTGGCCAAGTCCGCGTCAAGATTCATGCGGCGGCGCTCAATCGCCTCGATTTGTGGGTGCGCGAAGGATGGCGTGGGCTTGAACTTGAGATGCCGCACATCACGACCTCGGATGGTGCGGGCGTCGTCGATGCACTCGGCGAGGGCGTGACCGGTTATGAAGTTGGTGACCGCGTGTGCATCGACCCGACTGTCGTCCCACCGGATTGTCCGCAATTGTGGGAAGGTCGCGAGAACCTGTGCGGCGGCATGGCGATACTCGGCGAACACACGAGCGGAGTCGCCGCGGAGTACGCCGTCGTGCCGGCACGCAATTTGCTGAAAATGCCGGAACACGTTGAGTACGCGACGGCGGCGGCAGCCGGTCTCGTCTATGTGACGGCGTGGCATTCGCTGATGACACGCGGCGGCTTGCGTGCTGGGCAATCGGTGTTGATCGTCGGCGCGGGTGGCGGTGTCAACACGGCGAGTATTCAGATTGCCAAATTCGCTGGCGCTACGGTGTATGTCGTCGGCAGCAATGCCGACAAATGTGAAAAGGCACGTCAACTCGGCGCGGATGTCGTCATCAATCGTGAGGAAGTAGAGAGTTGGTCGAAAGCGATGTTCAAACTCACCAACCGGCAGGGGGTTGATTTCGTCGTCGATAATGTCGGTCAGGCGACGATGTTCGACAGCATTCGTGCGGTTAAGAAGGGCGGCAGCATTCTCATCGTCGGCAACACAAGCGGCCCCAAATTTGAACTTGATCTCCGCTATATTTTTAGCAAGCAAATCAGTCTCATCGGCAGCACAATGGGGCCGCATCAAGATTATGTGCGCGTGATGAATTTGGTATTCGCGGGCAAACTTGAACCGGCCATCGGCGCGAGGCTGCCGCTTGATGACGTCAAAGAAGGCCACCGCTTGCTCGAAGATGGCGAGGTGTTCGGCAAGGTCGTGCTTGAGTTGTGATTTCGGCAAACGAAGCCAAACCGAGAATAGCCGATGGATTCTTATCTGCGGTTGATGCGCGGGATTATCGATGAAGCGGGCGCAAAACCACTGCGACAAGTGATGATGACGCCGGGCGCACAAGCCGTGTATCGCTTGACCGTGCATTATCCTGACGGGCGCTTCGTCAATTCGGTGGCGACGATGGTCAAGGCGCGCTTGAAAGAAACTCGTTTGTGGATTGTGCATGTGGGCAGGCGCGGTAATAAGCCGTTGCAATATCGCATCCCTGAGGTACGCTATGAGCAATTCGTGCGGGCGCTACACAATGCGCATTTCGACAAATTGAAAGATCACGAGAGCTTACCACTCGCGGGGACAGATTTCTGGCTGATTGAGCGGGCATCGGGCACGTTCGTGAAGAGTCTGCTGATTGCCACGTCCAAAGCAGAGGGAGACTACGCAGCATTGATACACGCAATCCATCATCACCTGCCGGAAGCCGTCCGCACAATGCGAAGCTAATCTTGAGGAAATAACCATTCATGCCGACCACGATTGAAGCGATGCAACCCGGTGATTGGGATGCGGTGCGCAAAATCTATTTGGAGGGCATCGCGACGAAGAATGCAACCTTTGAGACCGATGTGCCGCCATACGACGCATGGGACGCCGCTCATCATCCGTTTTGTCGTCTCGTCGCAAAGCGCGATGACGCTGTTGTCGGTTGGGTGGCCTTAAGCCCGACATCAAAACGACGGGTATACGCCGGTGTCGCCGAAATTACCATCTACATCGCGGCACAGGCACGCGGTCAAGGGATTGGCAAGGCCTTGATGCAGCGTGTGATTAAAGAGTCTGAACGCGAAGGGATATGGACATTGCAAGCGGGCATTTTCGTCGAAAATACCGTCAGCATCGCCCTGCACAAAAAACACGGTTTCCGTGAGGTAGGCATCCGCGAACGCATCGGGCAAATGGATGGCATTTGGCGCGATGTCATGTTACTTGAACGGCGCAGTCGAGTTGTGGGGATTTAAGCCATGCCACAAAATCCAAATCATATCGAGACAGAGATTAAATTGTATGTGTCGGATTTCGCGCCGGTTGTCGAACAATTGCGAATACGCCGCGCACGTTTGATTACACCGAGTGTGTTTGAGTGCAATGTGCGTTTCGAGAATAAAGAGCAATCGCTGACACCATCGGGCATTGTGTTGCGGCTGCGTCAAGACCGGCACGTTGTCTTGACGTATAAAGGGCCGCTTCGGCAAGCGAATAACGCCGTCATGGAAGGCATCAAGAGTCGTTATGAAGTCGAAGTCGAAGTGAGCGATTTTGATGACATGCACTTGATACTTAATCTGCTCGGTTATCATGAGCACATACGATATGAAAAGTACCGCACCACCTATCGATACAACAACACAGAAGTTGTTTTGGATCAAATGCCGTTCGGGAAATTTGTCGAGATTGAAGGCCAAGCCGATGATATAGAAGACGTCGTAACCGAACTTGGGCTGTGCGATGCGCCGCGCTTCGGCGAGAGCTACATTGAATTGTTCGACAGACTGCGCGACAATCTCAAGTTGGAGGTCGATCATTTGACGTTTGAGAATTTTGCAGGGGTGACGGTTTCATTGGAAGCGCTTCAGTCATCGACTAGCGCATCGTGAGGAAGCGAGGCTTATGACGACATCAAAGTTACAATCGCGCATCGAACCAGCGAAACGCAATTGGGAGGAAACAAAGGTCGCCCCGGCGCTACAACGCTTCCCGGAACGCAAATCGCAATTCACAACATCGTCGGGCATTGAGCTTAAGCGTCTGTATACACGCGATGATGCGCCTTCTGATGATGCGGTCGAATTTCCCGGCGAGTATCCTTTCACACGCGGCATCCAACCGACGATGTATCGCAGCCGCTTTTGGACAATGCGCCAATATGCCGGGTACGCGACGGCTGAAGAAACCAACCGGCGTTTTCGTTTTTTGTTGGAACAAGGACAAAGCGGTCTCTCGACGGCTTTTGACTTGCCGACACAAATCGGTTACGACGCCGACGACCCGATGGCGCTCGGCGAGGTTGGCAAGGTTGGCGTCAGCATCAGCAGCGTGTATGATATGGCGCAGCTTTTCGATCACATCCCGTTGGACAAAGTTTCGACGAGTATGACGATTAACGCCCCTGCCGCGATTCTGTTGGCGATGTATATCGTCGTCGGCAAGCGGCAGGGTGTCGAACCACATCAATTGCGCGGCACGATTCAGAACGACATCCTCAAAGAATATATTGCACGCGGCACTTATATCTTTCCACCGCAGGCGTCGATGCGCCTCATCACCGATGTGTTTGCCTATTGCACACGGCACGTCCCCAAATGGAACACGATTAGCATCAGTGGCTATCATATCCGCGAGGCGGGCAGCACCGCCGTGCAAGAAGTCGCCTTCACGTTGGCCAATGGCATCGCTTATGTGCAGGCCGCGATTGATGCCGGTCTCGATGTGGATGACTTCGCGCCGCAATTGTCGTTTTTCTTCAACGCGCACAATCAATTTCTCGAAGAAGTGGCCAAGTTTCGCGCAGCGCGGCGTTTGTGGGCGAAAATTATGCGGGAACGCTTCGGCGCGCAAAAAGAAAAAAGTTGGCAGTTGCGTTTTCATACCCAAACCGGCGGCAGCACATTGACGGCGCAGCAACCGAACAACAACATCGTCCGTGTCGCATTGCAGGCGCTCGCCGCCGTAATGGGCGGTACGCAGTCGTTGCACACCAACAGCAGCGACGAAGCGCTTGCTTTGCCGACCGAGTCGGCGGTACAAGTCGCGCTGCGCACCCAACAGATCATCGCCCACGAGACCGGCGTCGCCGACACGATAGACCCTCTCGCGGGCAGCTATGTCATTGAGGCGTTGACGGACGAAATCGAACAACGTGCGATGGCATACATCACGCAAATCGATGAGATGGGCGGCGCATTGACGGCGATTGAGTCCGGCTTTATCAACGGCGAGATTCAAGATGCGGCCTATGCGTACCAACAGGCTGTCGAAAAAGGTGAGCAAATCGTCGTGGGTGTCAACGAATTTGTTGTCGATGAAGACATCACGCCGGAGATATTGCGTGTTGACCCGGCGATAGAGATCGCACAACGTCAACGTCTCGCGACACTGCGTGCCGAACGCGACAACAACAAGGTCAACGAATTGCGCACGCATCTATCCAACGCGGCCCGCAGCGACGACAATCTGATGCCGCTTTTCATCGAATGTGTTGAACACGACGTCACACTCGGCGAGATTTGCCACACACTACGTAACGTCTTCGGCGAGTATCGCCCGAGTGTGCGTATATAAGCTGTGATCGGTACCCCATAAAATAAGACAAAAGTCTGGGACAATGAAAAGAAAAAAGAGGGTATCACATGAGTCGACGGATCGCCAAAGAAATCAAAGAGGAGATCATTGCCAAGGTACAAGCAGGTGAACGGGTAGTTGACTTGGCAGAACAATATGCCGTCAGCACCAAGACGATCTATGGTTGGTTGCGTCAGGATAGCGGTGAAGCAGTTGTGTCGGTGTTGCAGTACAACAAATTGAAGCGCGAGAACGAAGAACTCAAACGGCTGATTGGCGAATTGACGCTGAATATGCACTTGCAAAAAAAGTCGAAATAGTGCGGCGAGCTGAGAACAAGACGGTATGTGCTCAGGCGCTGGGTATCAACCGCAAGAACATCTATCGACAACGGAAGATGCCTGCCAAAGACGAGGCGCTCAAGCAGCAGATTGAAGCGGTGCATCGACAACATCCGGCTTACGGTCATCGCCGGATTGCCATCCATTTGGGGATCAATCACAAACGGGCACAACGGGTGATGACGAAATTTAGTTTACGCCCGCCGCGACGACGGGTCAAGCGCTACAGCACGGTCTCGACACCGCATCACAGCTACCACAATCTGTTGACCGATTTGATGGTGACGCAGCCCCATCATGTGTGGTGCAGCGATCTGAGCCGCATCGATTATCGCGGGACGATCTGGTATCTGGCGACGATTGAAGACCTCGTCACACGACAAATCATGGCGCAGCGCATCGGCAAGCGGCATGATAGTGCTCTGGTCTTGTCAACCTTGAGGCAAGCGTTTGCCACCGGTATCCAACCCATGATCTTTCACTCCGATCAAGGGACTGAATTCATGGCACAGCGTTGCACAAACTTTCTCGAAGCGCACGGCGTGCTGATTTCAGTCAGCGATGTGGCCTCACCTTGGCAGAACGGCTACATTGAATCATTCTATGGCCGCTTCAAACACGAGTTGGGCGATGTCAACCGCTTCGAGACACCCGGCGCGATGATCGAAGCCATCTACCACCACATTCGCTACTACAATCATGAGCGCATTCACACCGCTCTCAAGATGCCTCCGGCGGCCTATGCCGCTCAATCTTTCTCAGACACTTGTCTTCTTAAATTGGGTACTTGACACTGACAGCCCGTCAACTTGTCAGCTATCAGGAAGAGATGTTGACTTTGCCAGTTAATTTAACCGAGATCATTCTATTGTTATCATATATGAATAGATTCCGCACAGCCAAAGCCACAAAATAATTCAACTGCATATCCAAATTCTCCGTATAATAGGCAGTTAACATTTTTATTGTATGGTACAATCAGGT
>RFIA01000123.1 GCA_003695675.1 Chloroflexota bacterium | reverse complement strand
GTTCATTTTCTGAATGTCTATGGCAGGTTGCGTTCGCATGTTGAACATCTTGCGTCAAAGCCGTTGCCCATTTAGAAAATGATTGGAAAATTTTCAACGAAACCGATTACAATAAACGCACAATCGGAAAACGCTTTACGATCTTCGTGAGCTTGCCTGAAGCACATCGCGATAAGCTCACACAACCCCGGAAGATTTGTGGCGTTTTCTGCATAGATGCAGCAAGACGGCATAGTGGAGTCATACAAAGGAAGGAGGACAGTATGCCTGCCATTGTGAAAAAATTGCCGGATCAACCCATTGTAATCGTTAGCATCCAAAATTATATCACCGTTGACGATGCACGCGCCGTGTATCAACAACTCGCTAAAATTGCTGCGGACATAGACGGGACGGTCTACCGGATTACCGATGTCTGTCAGATGACGATGACGTTCCAAGAGATGATTGCAATCGTTCGCGAGGCGATGCGCGGCGCGCCGGGTTCGACGAGTGACCCGCGCATCAAGAATATATTCGTCGGTCAAAATTGTCTTGCGGAGGTGGCGCAAGACCTAATGGCGAAACAAGGCGTTGATATACTCATGTTTGATACGATGCAGGAGGCGATGGATTATATTCAACAGCAGATTGATGAATCGCAATATCGCGAATAAACACGCTGAAAATGTTGCCAAAAAGTTTGCCTTTTTGTCAACACAGGGCGTGCGTTTTGTGGTAGGCTTTTTTCAGGACTGAGTTATAGCGTAATGAGTTGAAAGTGATGTGTAATGCGTGTTGTTGCAGTCGATTTCGATTTTTCACTGCCGCAATTGCCGCAACAACTCGCGATTGGCACACTTGCGAAAATAGAGACATTTCGACAAAAGCCTAGCGACAGGAAAATTGAATCACTCGGTTAGCGCTCATCTGGGAAGGCTATCCACAAGTCGGCCGTGAAAAAGCTCGCTGACCGCGCGCTGCTGCGGCTGAAGCCATACGGCAAACGAAATTGTGGTATACCACCGGCAGAACCAACCGGCGGAATCGGGAAGCCATTCTCGCCGATGACTTGTGTCACGGGTTGGCAATTGTTGGCGTTGCTGCCGCCTTGTGTGTTTTGTGGGCACAACTGCATACGCACGAGAGTCGTGCCCTCGTTGTCGCCGCCATCATAGAAGATGACGATGTTGTCAAGCGGGACGAGACTTTGCCCGCCGAAGCCACCGCCGCCTTGCCCACCGCCGAAGCCGCTACTCGCCGGGATAAAGCCGCGATGGGGCGCAGGCGCGGTACACCAATCGGCTTCACAAATCGGCGATATGTTAAAATTGTTCACATCCGGCAGGGCTTCAAATTGCGCGTCGGACAAGGTGGTGTAGGTGTAATCGACAAATATCTCGAAACCGTCACCTTGCATAACAGCCATATTGGAAAATTGCGTGTAGCTGCGGGCGACAGCAGTCATCGTCACGTCTTCGGGGATGACGCCAATTCGTGTGTGGGCGTGGCGGTCGAGGAAGCCGACAGTGACATTCGTGCTGGGTCGAATGCCGCCGAAGGACTGCCCACTCACGACGCTGCCGCCGCCTTGATTCTGTGTTGGTGTGGAAGATGTGCCCCCGCCGACGCCGACAGGATTGCTGAGCAGCGTGACTTCGACGAAGAGATTGGCCTGTTCAGCCGCGACCGCACAAAAATTGCTGAGATTGGGATCCACAGATAGGGTGAAAACGCCGCCCTGTTCAAGCAAACGAATCAAATTTTGCGTGGCGCGGTCGCAGCGCAATATCGCATCGCCGCCAATCCATCCCGGTGGGCGGACGTTCGGTTGTAGGGCGCTGTCGGCCAAAAATTCGAGATCGTGGCGAATATCGCGGGTATTGGCTTCGCGGGTCGTGCGCGACGCGCCGAACCATTCGGCTGGGCGTTTGTTGATGCCAAAGACGGTGTTGGCGAGCAATTCAAGATCGAGCCGCACATCGACAAGCAGGCTGGGGCTGTTGCCATCGCCGTTGTTCGTCCACCCGGTCGGGCGGCTCGAACCGAGTTGATTCGTTGCGAGATTTTCGAGATCAAGCCGCGCATCGATCAAATCGAGAATCACCGGATCCGTTATGGTACCCGGCGCTGTATCTTGCGCCATCACGAAAGCAGGCAATAACAACAACACGAAGCTGATGAGGCCAACACAGATGACTTTGCGCATGGTGATTGCTCCCACACCTACATTTGGTCACGCTTGCTTAAATTATATCCTTATTATAGCCGATTGTGCGAAATAGATGGTGTGTCTTATCAAGATTCGATGTTGTTATTTGAATCGTCGAGTGTGCCGCTCAGTCGATGGCGTGCCATTTGTATCCATGTGCGTTGTGTGTTGATTTCCATGATGATGGCTTCGGTCACGAGTAAGCTGTGGATCGAGGGGGCGAGATTAAATTCTTCGGTGGCCGCTTCGGTCGCGGCTTGAAAAATCTTCCGGCTGACTTCGTAGGCTTCGATTTGCTCTTGATAAGCATCTAACCAATGCAAGATTTCTTCGCGAGTCAAGCGGCTTTCGGCAAAGAGAAATTTCCACAATGCAATATCGCGCTCTTCATACAAAGGCATCACGGCTGGTGGTTGTTTGAGCCATTCGTCGAGTAAGGCTTCGCCTAGCGACGTCAAGGTATACAATTTTCGCGGTCGAGTCTCGTGGATCATTTCGAGTTCACCGGCGATGATGTCCTGCTTTTCGAGGCGTTTGAGGATCGGATATATCGAGCCGGGACTGGCGCTCCAACGAAAGGCGCCTTCTTCAAAAAAATTGATGATCGTATAGCCCGATTGTGGTTTGATACCAATGAGGCCGAGCACAACATATTCGAGAGTGGTGAGATCGCGTGATAATTGATGGGCCATAATCGCCGCCGTTGGCAGATATATTACGTTTCGTAGTTAATCGTAGTGATTTTTAAGCCTTCTGGCAAGAGCATATTACTACGATACACAACCATGCTTTCATGAGAGATTAAGATCATATCAAGCAATTGCTTGACATAATTTCAGTTCGTTGCTAAAGGTAATATTGGGATGCTGAATTTCGTCTCGCAAAGCGCGATTTTTGCTTGCCGCGATGGCTGGTCAAGCAGCTTATCTGTAGCGGCGATACGGCGAAAATTCAAACATTTCAGCTGCATCGAGGCTTATGCCACAGAATAAAATTGTATTGACGCATTCGTAATATAACGAATCGTCATATTGTGATCGATCTGGAATATGGAGAAGAACATCAATGGCTCCGGAAAAGAGCGGCTATTATTATCCGAACAAATTCGCCCGCATCTTCATCCTCGCGATGGAAGAAATCATGGGCGCGAATGGGCTGAAGGCGATTTTGAATCTGGCCGGATTGAAGGAATAT
>RFIA01000010.1 GCA_003695675.1 Chloroflexota bacterium | reverse complement strand
GATGTGTTGCGAGACATCATCCTCGCGGGAGACTTGGGCCCGGGCGAACGGTTGCTACAGGAAGAACTCGCCAAACGCTTCGACGTGAGTCCGACTCCGATTCGCGAGGCGATTAAACAACTCGTGGCCGAGGGCGTCCTCAGCCACAGTCCATACAAAGGCGTCCACGTTGCCGAAGTCAATCTCGAAGATGCCCACGAAATTTATCTCATCCGCGCTGTCGTTGAAGAATTGGCGACAAAACTTGCCGTGCCGCGTCTGCGCATCATGGACATCAAGCAATTGCACGCATATCATCAAACAATCTGCGATCATCTCGAAGCCGGTGAACGTAAGGCGATTCGCAAAGTCAATTACAATTTCCATATCCTCATTTACGAGACAGCCAATATGCCGGAACTGCTGCGCATTATTCGCGGTCTATGGATGAAATCGCCGCTCGATTCGTTGTATGTCATCCCGCGACGGGCACAGCAAGCCATCGATGAACATCAAGCGATTTTGGATGCCATTGACGATGGCGATGCCGACCGCGCCGGTGCGGGGATGCGCATTCACATCGAGAATGGTTGGAAGACATTGACCACGTATCTCGAAGAAAATCAATGATTTCTTGGAAGAACACGCGCTTAACTTCGCAAGTGGTACTTATGCACTACGTCTTCAATCACATCCACGCCGAGACCCGGCCCTTCCGGCGCATACACCCAACCATCGACATGTCCAATCGGATTGGTGACGAGTTCGTGCTGCATCGGGTTCTCGACCGGTTTGAGTTCGAAGATGCTCGCGTTGGGATTCGAGAGCGCGACATGAATGCTGGCGGCGCCGTTGACCGCGCTGCTCCAACTATGCGGATCCATCTTGACGTGATACCGCGCCGCTAGTTGGGTGATGCGGTGCATCCCCGTGACGCCGAGCGCACGACCGGGATCCACCAAAATGACATCGCAGATATGCGCTTCGAGTAAGCGTTGATAATCGTCGAGATTCCAGTAACGCTCACCGAAGCCGATGCGCAAGTCGGGGACAGCTTGTCGCAGATATGTATGAGCGTGCATATTGTCGGGATGGAAGACGTCTTCGAGCCATGTCAGATTCGATTCGTTGAAGGCACGCGCCATTTTGATGGCATACGGCACATCCCAAAACATTTTCGCGCCGACATCGATGATAAAACCGGCATCCGGGCCGATGGCTTCGCGCACAGCGCGGACATAGGCAATGTCGCGCCCCGCATCGACGCCGAGATTGGCCTCGCCTTTTTTGCCGAAACCGGCTTTCACAAGCTGATAGCCGTTGGCGACATGATCGCCGAGTTCTTTGGCGAGATCGTCAATCTTGGCGTGGCTTGGGTGTGTGCTTGCACACGCCGGGAGGCGTTCGTGCTTTTTGCCGCCGAGTAAGGTGTACAGTGGCGCGTTTAAGATTTTGCCTTTGAGGTCCCACAGCGCCATATCGAGCGCGCTGATGGCGAAAGCCGCGATGCCGCCGACATCGCCATACCACCATACTTCGCGGACGAGATCATGCCAGATGGCTTCGTTGTCGAGCGGGTCGCGCCCGATGACTAAATCGGCGAGACCGTTTTCAAGCATCGCCGTCGTCGCCAATGTCGCTGGGGTGAACATGGTGATGCCTTCGCCCCAACCGACGATGCCGTCATCAGTTTCCATTCTGACGAGCGTGATCTGACGGTCGGCGAGTCGATCATTCGTTTCTTGATATTGTAGCGGGAACACATCGATTTTTTTCACGGGCATGGGTTTCTTCTCCTATGCTAAATGAGGGGTGTATTGACTGACATAAAAGATATTGAACCGCAGAGGCGCAAAGGGCGCAAAGAAATTGTAAATTTTCACTGCGTTCCCTGCGCCTTTGCGTTGCATCTTTTTGTTTTTCCCTCAATCAAGGTATAGCATACCCAAATTGTATATAATCTGCATATCGTTATCAGAAATGTGCTTTGAAAGGATGTATGGATGGACATTCGTCTCGATGGTAAAGTCGCCATCGTCACTGGCGCAGCGAGTGGAATCGGGCAGGCCATCGCCGAAGGCTTGTGCGAATCCGGTGCGCAGGTCGTCATCGCTGATATTAATCTTGAAGCTGCTGAGCGTACCGCGTCGGCATTCGGAGACCGAGCCGTTGCGATGCAAGTTGATGTGGCTGATGTCGCCGCTTGTAAGCGTCTCGTTGACGATACAATCGCCCAATTCGGTCAGCTTGATATTCTCGTCAACAACGCCGGTATTTGCCCGCTACGCCCGACAGATGAAGTCGATCAAGAATTTTTTGATTTGTTGTTCGCCGTCAATGTGCGTGGCGCTTATTTTTTGTCGCAGGCTGCCGCTCAACACATGAAAGCGCGACAAACGGGCCGTATCATCAATATCAGCTCGGTCGGCGGACGGACGGGCGGTACGCTTGCGGTCTCGGTCTATGCGGCGACGAAGGCGGCGTTGTTTTCTGTAACCAAGTCGTTCGCCACTTATCTCGCGCCGTATGGCACGGTGAATACCATCGCGCCCGGCCCATCGTACACACCATTGACCGACGCATGGGATGCCGACCACGCGCTCAAAGCGCTCGAACAAACGATTCCGCTCAAGCGGCTTGGCCAACCGGCAGATTATAAAGGGATTGCGGTTTTTCTCGCATCGGATTACGCGAGTTATATGACCGGCGCAACGGTGGACATCAACGGCGGCTTCAGAATGGATTAGCGTGCTGTTATCCTGCGACGTGCGAAGCGAACAGCAACATCTCGATTGTGTCCGTATTTTCGACTCGATGCCATACATCGGGCGGCACTACGGCAGCCAAGCCCGGCTTAAGTGAATATTTGCTTATGGCATTGAGGTCTTGGCTTTCTGCGCAGTAGAGGACTCCTGTGCCTTGCAAAACATAAACAATTTCACTTTGGCCTTCATGAACATGCCACGGGATTTCCCCACCGCCTTCAACACGGGCGATGAGGATGTCATCTGGCGAATAGGCGCGGTCGTGCGGAGTCATTTTGATGTGTATCCCGGCGATTGTGGGGTGCGCTTCCCACGGCATCTCATCAAAATCGACGACTACAGGCTCGTTCATGATGTCTTATTCCTTGTGGAGTCTACATATCTATCGCATGATGCGTTCACCAGATTTCTTGACAACTCGATTGGTCTGCGACAAAATTATATACACTTTCAGAGATTATATAATTTAATCGGCGATCTGTGCATTAAACCATTTCAGTCCTTTGACCAAGAAACGCATTTTGTTCTGGAATAGCTCATGGCTTCATCACTCAAAATTGCCGTCGTGGGAACCGGATGGTGGGCGACACAAGCCCACATCCCCGCACTGCTTGAAAATCCGAGAGCGACTCCGGTGCTCGTCGATACCAATCCTGATGCGTTGCAACGTGCTGCGAACAAATATCAGATTGACGCTGCTTATACCAGCCTGAATGACGCGCTTGATGCCCACAGCGACATTGCGGGTGCGATTGTCGCCGTGCATCACAGTGCGCATTATACAGCCGCCAAAGGGGTGCTTGAAAACGGCCTCCACCTGCTGTTGGAGAAACCGATGACGCTCAGGGCAAAAGATGCGAAAGCCCTCGTCGAGTTGGCGGAACGACAGCAACGACAGATTCTCATCGGCTATACATTCCCGTATCTCGCGCCGATGCAGGCAGCTAAAAAACGAGTCGAAGATGATTTGCTCGGCGATATTGAATATGTGACGTGCAGCATGTCGTCGATGACGATTGAATTCTTGCGTGGCAAACCGGCGGCCTACGACGACCTCTTCAATTATCCCGTCACCGGCCCGACAAATGACACGTATAGCAATCCCGCTTTTGCTGGTGGGGGGCAGGCACATCTCCAAATCACGCACTCGGCGGGCATGATGTTTTATCTCGCGGACGGCCTGCGGGCGAAGACCGTCACCGCGTTCATGAACAACCTCGATTGCGAAGTCGATGTGGCCGACGCGATGGCGGTGCGGATGGAAAACGGCGCGGTAGCGACTGTCGGCAGCACCGGCAATCTCGGCAAAGGCGATGGCGGTATCGTTGAAGTGCATCTGCATGGCAGCAAGGGCAGACTCCGCGCCGATGCAATCTCCGGCCTCGTCTACATGCGTTTGCACGATGGCACGGAAGAACGGATTGCGCCAACCTATCCGGACTACCCGGCGGCTGAGCCAAGTAAACGCTTTGTCGATTTAATCCTCGATGAGGCGCCCAATGAATTCCCCGGCAAGACTGTCGGCTTGTATACTGTCGAATTGCTCGACGCTGCCTATCGTTCGGCTGCACAAGAGGGCCTGCCGGTACACATCGCTGAATTATACGAATAGAGAGAACACTCATGGACATCACGGTCAAAGCGTTAGACGAACAAACACGAATGGACATGCTTCAACGTATGCTCGACATCCGCTATTCCGAGGAGCAGATTCAAGGCTTATTTCTCGCCAATCTGGTGCGCGGCACGACGCATCTTTGTGATGGGCAAGAAGCGTGTTCGGTCGGTGTCGCATGGGCGCTCAAACCAGGCGACATGATGACCTGTACCTATCGCGGGCATGGCCACGCGCTGGCGATGGGGATTTCGATTAAGACGCTGATGGCCGAGATGATGGGCAAGGCGAGCGGCTGTTGTGGTGGCAAGGGGGGGAGTATGCACATGACCGATGCCTCGGTCGGTTTGCTGGGCGCGAACGCAATTGTCGGCGCGGGCTTGCCAATTGCGGTTGGCGCCGCGTTAACGTCACAGGTCAAAGGCAGTCATCATGTCACAGTGGCGTTATTCGGCGACGGCGCGGTCAACATCGGTGCGTTTCATGAAGCGCTCAATATGGCTGCTGTTTGGAAGTTGCCGGTTGTCTTCATTTGTGAGAATAATCTTTATGGCGAATACAGCCCATTGCACACAACCACCGCCGTCGAAAATATTGCCGACCGCGCCTGTGCCTATAACATCCCCGGCCTCATCGTTGACGGGCAAGATGTCGAGGTGGTTCATGCTCATGTCAGCGCGGCTGTCGAACGCGCCCGCGCCGGGGATGGCCCCTCGCTGGTTGAACTCAAAACGTATCGTTATCGTGGGCATTCACGCACCGACACCGGGCCGTATCGTCCTGAAGGCGAACTCGAAGCATGGTTGCAACGCGACCCGATTCACATTCTACGCGACCGGATGATTGAAGACGGTCAACTGGATGCTGTCGAATTTGAAGAATTGCAACAGGCCACCGAGCGCAAAGTTGCCGAAGCGTTGGAGTGGGCGAAGAACGAACCCTTCCCGCTGCTTGAAGCCGCTTATCAAGATGTCTACGCAGGGGGGAGATAAACCATCATGCCGGAAATGACCTATCGTGAAGCCGTACAAAAAGCGTTAGCAGACGAATTGCGCAGCGACGACAATGTCATCTTCTTCGGCGAGGATGTGGCGAAAGCGGGCGGCGCGTTCAAAGTCACGCCCGGTTTGTATGACGAATTCGGCGGCAATCGTGTGCGCGATACACCGATTGCGGAACAGGCCATCATCGGGGCGGCTTTGGGTGCGGCTATCACCGGCTTGCGTCCGGTGGCTGAATTGATGTTCGCCGACTTCATCCCGGTCGCGATGGATCAAATTGTCAATCAAATTGCCAAATATCGTTATATGAGCGGCGGGCAGTTCACGATACCGCTCACGATTCGAGCGGCACAAGGCGGCGGTGCCGGTTTCGGGACGCAGCACTCGGCCTGTGCCGAGGCGTGGCTGATGCAGCATCCGGGTATCATGGTCGTCAGTCCTTCGACGCCGACCGATATGTATGGCCTGCTGCGCGGTGCGATCCGCGAGGACAATCCGGTCTTCGTGCTTGAACACAAAATGCTCTATAACATGAAGGAAGATGTGGCGGACAACATCCAACCGATGAGACTCGGCGAGGCACAAATCCGACGTGAAGGTGGCGATGTCACGGTTGTCGCTACGCAACTGATGATGCACCGGGCGCTTGAAGCCGCCGAAACATTAGCCGATGAAGGCATTGATGTCGAAGTGATTGACCTGCGTTCTATGGTGCCGATGGATACTGAAACCGTGCTGACTTCAATTAAGAAAACATCGCGGCTTGTCGTCGTTGAAGAAGCGCCTCATGCTGCGGGATGGGGCGGCGACATCGTTTCGTTGGCGGCCAACGAAGGACTCTATTGGCTTGACGCGCCGGTGATTCGTGTCAACATGGGGCACACACTCGTCGCCTACAGTCCACCACTTGAAGACGAAATTATACCAAATGCTAATCGTATCGCGCAGGCCGTCCGCAATGTAGTACAAAGATGACGCTGTGCGGCGGGTTGCTGCGCTACGAAATCCGCAACAGCAAGGGCAGCACGACCAGATGAAAGATGACCGCGCCGACGTAGAAACCTGCTAGATACGTCACCGAACTCATGATGCCTTGCCCGGCTAACACGTGCTGCCGAAAGGGGCAGCCGTTCGCCAACACCGACAAATACCCGACGCCGAGACCGCCGACGAGCGTGAAAATCAGTGTCGTCGTATCCAACGACGCATCCAATGTAGATAGATTGCCTGCAAGTTGTTCCGCAATGGGGAATGCAATCCACGCCACAAGCCCGAAAGCAATCAAGCCCTTGAGCAAGAATGTGTCCCGCACGAGAATAAAATCCCGAATACCGCCGACAAAGCACATCCGCGAACGCTGCCCCAGATAACCGATAATCAACCCGACGATGAGACTCGCAACTGCTGCTGTTGTCATCGCTGCGCCCTCCATTGTAGCCAATAGGTTGCGGTGACGACGCCGAGTACCATCCCGCCGAAACCGAGAAAGCCGAGCAACTCGCCGTGTGCAAAACGCAGCAACAAACGAATCGAGCAGCCCGCCGCAAGCAAGGCAAAATTCATGACGAGTACGCCGTAGATGAACGTGCGCACCGGATTGTCCGGTGTCCGGCGCTTGAATTCGCCACTCGACACCGCGCCGATGCCCGCTCCGATGACGACGCCGACCGTCGTCAGCAAGGGGAATACCAGCGATGCTTGCGAGACCGTCAACCGCGTCCCAATATTGCTGTTCAATAGCGAATTGATGAGGTCGCGTCCATGACAGGCCATGCAGATGCCATAGGCTTCGGGCGGGCGCACGGCGAAGAATGTGCCGACGATGACGGCTAGCAGCGCCATGACGATGCCCGTCTGTAAGCCGGTGACGCGAACCTTCGCACGCGGTCTGTTGGCAACCCAATGCTTTAACTCTGTGGCAGCCATTTCCACTTCCTCTTCGGTTCAGGCTTTACGGTTGCGGTTTCTGCTTTTCTCGGCGACATGCCATCAATGCGCGGTTGATAAAAATGCACTTCGTCAATTTGTACGCGCTTGCTTGCCAGCAGGGCAGTCGCCTCATCGCGCCGGTCATACTCAAAGCGCAAGGCGATACCGCAATTCGGGCTGAGTTCTTTCGGCCCCGGTATCAACTCAACAGCGAAACCACTGCGAGACAGCACGCGCTCAGCGCGGATTGCATGATGTGAAGCGAAGAAACTGAAAAGACCATCTAATGAGACTGCCATGAAAACCTCCTTCACGAGGATACTTTTTGTTGTTCGGCAACGGTTATCAATTCGCGCAGCGCGTTGACTGCTGTATCGATTTCGGCCAGCGTATTGAAATATCCGAAACTAAAGCGCACCGTCCCTGTTGGAAATGTGCCGAGTGAGTGATGCGCACGGGGCGCACAATGCAGTCCCGGTCGGCACATAATGCTATACTCGCGGTCGAGCAGCAGCGCGACTTCGGACGGTACGAGACCATCGATATTGAAAGAAACGACACCACATCGGATACCGACATCATCCGGGCCATAGACCGTCACGCCGCGTATATTGCGTGTGCCGTCGAGAAAGCGCGTCATGAGTCGGCGTTCGTGTGCCGCGACTTGTTCAATGCCCGTTTCTAGCAAAAAATTCACACCAGCTGCCAGCCCGGTCAATCCCGCGACGTTCGGCGTGCCGCTTTCATAAATGTCCGGCAAAAACGTCGGTTGATATTCGTAGGCCGAGTCGCTGCCGGTGCCGCCGCGCATCAACGGCTTGAGCGTCAACCCCTCGCGAATGTAGAGGCCGCCTGTTCCCGTCAGGCCGTACAAGCCTTTGTGCCCAGTGAAGGTCAATATATCGATGCCAAGTGCTTCGACATCAATCGGCAGCACACCGGCCGTTTGTGCGGCGTCAATGAGATACGGCACGTCATGCTCATGCGCGATTTCAGCCAATTGTTTGATTGGCATCACGGTGCCGACAACGTTAGAGCCGTGTGTTGTCACCAATAATTTCGTATTGCTTTTGAACGCCTGTCGCACAGCCTCAACATCAAGGGTGCCATCTGCCGCACAATTGATAACGGTGAGTTCAAGCCCCTTTGATTCGAGATGGCGTAAGGGCCGCATGACCGAGTTGTGTTCCAGACTTGTCGTGATGGCGTGGTCGCCCGGTTGCAGCCAGCCGTAAATTGCCAAATTGAGCGCTTCGGTCGCATTCTTCGCGAATACGATTTGCGCCGGGTCTGCGACGTTGAATAAGTCGGCCAGTGCATCGCGGGCATCTTCGACCACCTGCGAGGCCGCAATCGACATGCGATGACCCGACCGCCCCGGATTGCCACCCGCCAAACCAAAGTAATGACCGATTGCTACTTGCACAACATCCGGCTTCGGCCAAGATGTTGCGGCATTGTCAAAATATATTGTGGACATCATCATGCTCCTCAGCGATTGAATAACCGGGCATCGTTTAATATCGTCGGATGGGTTTGTGGCGCACGCAGCAGATTGGAACATTGACCGAGACCGAGCTGCGAATGGCCTTCAAAGTCGAGCGTCACGGCTGAGACTTCGGGGAAGGTTGTCATCGTGGCGATGAGACCCGTCAATACACTGCGCATCGCGTCCGGTTCGGCGATGGCGAATTCGCGCAGCGTCGGTGTATAGCTGAAGTCTAACGCGAGTAAACCGTTGGCCGGGTTGAAGTTATAATCCAACAATTGCACATCATCCGGCAGCGCCGTCAATTCCGGCGCGGTCGTCAAGTCGAGATAAGCGTCCAACGCTTCACGCGGTGTACTCGCTGTGACCGGCACGCCGACAATCAATTCATCGCGGACGTAATAAACCGGCGTGATGTTCTCTGCTGTGAAGTCGATTGTTGTGCCATTTGCAGAAAGTTGCACCCTATCGACACCGGGCCATGTCGCGACCGATTGTGCTACGCTCCACAATGCGAGTTCCGAAGCCGACTGGCTGAATTGCGGCGAGAGGTCAACCTGCGCGACACCATTTTCTACGGACACCTGACTGATGACATCAGTGTTGATACCTGCTGTCGTATTGAACAAACTGAGCAATGCGTCCGGTTGGCTGTCTGACACGACACGTTGCGATACCGGAATGATGACGCCACTGTCGTCGGCATAAAATGTTGTGATCTCGGTTTGATTGAGCCACGGTAGGAATGACGATACCGATGCGCCGAGACCCGATGTTGGGACGATTGCAAAGCGCACGACCAATCCAATGAGCACCGTACCCACAATCAGCACAACTGGCCACACATTCTGCTTTTGCGATGATAGACGAAATGATGCGTTCATCGTCCATGTCCTTTTCGCCTATGAATTGAACAACTTGAACAGAAAACCACTAACCGTGTGGAATTCATAAGTAATCATCAAGAGACCGAAGACGACCATCACCAATGCGCTGATGCCGCCGATGAGTGGCCGCGACCGTTGCAGCCAATCGGTCATCTGCGGCGTGGCTGACCCGATACCCCAAGCAGCCGTGAGGAAGACCAACCCGACACCCGACGAGAATAAGAACAGCAGCATCCCGCCAGAAATCGGCGAACCGGTTGAACCGGCGTACAGCAGCAGAGCCGACAGCACCGTCGCGCTGAAGCAGGACAAGCAACCAATCGCAAAGCTGAGTCCCATCGTGGCCGATGCGATTCGCCCCGTGCCTGCGCCGACGCGCATCGGTATGCGGCAGACGAGCGGCGCTTTTGCCTGCAACGCGACTCGAACCGCCATGATGATAATCAGAACGCCGGATACAACTGAAATCGGGCGGAACCATTGCTCCAATCCGGCGAGTTGTTCCAACGATTGACCGACATAACCGGCCAACACACCGCCAGCCGTATAGACAAGCGTGAAACCGCCGACAAAGTAGAAGCTCGTCTTCATCAATTCGAGTCGTGCAGCGTTCGGTTGCCCGGCCTGCGCACCGACACTCGCTTCTGTGCCGGTTAATACGGCAGTGTAATACACGGCCAGTTGTAACAAACATGGCGACAGCGCCGACAGCATCCCACCCATGATGGCGAAGAAAGCCGTCCACGTCAGCGCACCCCGCACCGGGCTGCCGAATTCATTGGGGGTATTCAACGCGCCCAGACCGTAAGGTAACGGTAAATCCCAGCGATACGTATTGCCGCTTGAAATCAGGCCATCAATTGGCGTCACGAGCGTGATTTGTTCGCTGTCATCGGTGATGTATGGTTTGCCGTCTGCGTCGAACAGATTGAAGAGCACTTGCGAAACACGATGATGCGGCGCATCGCTGACGACTTCAGACCGAAGCGGTTCGAGAAGCTTGTCGTCAACTTGTAGCAAGGCTTGTGGGGGTTCGTCAATCAGTTGCCCACTGTGAATCGTTTCCATGACGAAGAAGGCTAACACCGGCTCTGTTGTGTCCGGCAGTGTGCGTTGATTCCAGTCGAAGTACCATGTCGGCGCGTACAAGATGTCTAACGCAGTATCGTTGGGGCCAACGCCGTTGCGCAGCAATATTTCGCCGACTTCGTTCGGTGTCAGCGCGGCGATTTCCGCATCAACTGTTGACGTGGTTGCGGCTGCGCCTTGCATCAATGTGTCATCCGAGAGGTAGAGAAATGACCCGACCATCATGGCGACAATCACCAGCGCTACGAAAAGCGGCTTTTTATAAGAAAGTGGCGATGGTGGTGAGAATTTGATTTGATTTTTTGATGTTTGGATTAAGGTAGCCATAATACACCTTTTGTGATCTATTGCGGAATGACGATACTCAAATGGCTGATGTAGTGCATATAAATCAGCACGGCGATATTGATTGCTAGAAGGGCCCCGATACCGGCGGCGATGAACGCCGTGCGAGTCACCGGTTGAATTTCGTCAATTGGGTTTTCGGGAATCGTTTCGGGTATAGTTGACAGCGAGCGCCCCAGCCGAATCGTCGAGACGACGAGCAGCCCGTAAGCGATGACTTTTCCAGCGAAGGCGGCCAGATACACATCGCCAAATGGAATCGAGAGCATCGTATCTAAATTGAACACGCCGGGTGCGCGAATCGGGGCGTCCCAAATGGCGTTGTAGATACCACTTGAAAGCAATATCGAGAGACTCGCCACCGCCGCTGGCCAGAAAATCGTTTTGAGTCGCAGCAGTGTCCGGTATTCGGCTTCTGGTTCCATAAAGCGGTGCGCGACCAGCACGACGGCGATGAGACCGAACCATGCGACTCCAGCCAGCGAATGCACAAAGCGGAAAACGATATTGACGAAATCTCGAACATTAAATGTGAAAAACACGGATAGGTCAGTCGGGATACTTGCGGTGGTGGTTTGCTCTTCGCCGGAGGCCGACGCGCCGGGGACAATCGCGTCCGTAAAAGTTGCTTCGCCCTCGCCCGGTTCGCTGACAATCACGGTGATGTCCCAATTGCCGAAGCGTTCGTAAGTGACTTCGGTCGCGTATAAACCCGGTTCGCCGAGAGCATGAAAAACAATCCCATCGATGGTTTGCCCACCTTCTTGCCGTACCGCCCGCATCTCGATGACGGCGTCTTCAACCGGGTCACCATCATCGAATGTGACGACCACGCGATACAATCTCGTCAACGGTTGTGATGAGTCCGGGAAGAGCGATGAAATGCTAATATTCACTTCTTTGCCATGACTGTAAACGGGATAACCGATACTGAAAAACATCACCCCACAGATGAAGAATAATGAATAGATAATCAAGCGTCGCCTATTCATGATACTAACCATCCTGCTCTGTTGGCCAAACGTATAAGACCATCGGCAATGTCAAGCGGTCATCATGATTGGGGACTTCAATCACCGTATCGAGTGTCCACGAGCCATACATCAAGAAATACAACGACGTCAAATAATGACCATTGCCGAGATTGTTGAACGGCGCTTCTGCCGCGCCATGAAACATATACAACATGTCATATTCGAGATCGAAAGTCGCGTCCGTGACGGGTTCGCCATCGGTTGTCGTCAAATAAAAATCAACATCTGCATTGAAACTGTTGGGTGGATAGGGCGAGACGAAGACCTCGATTTGCAAGTCGTCGCCAAGCGGAACAGCTTCGCCATTGTTGACCGGGACTGATACACCGTCTTTCATGATTTCAATGCGTGTGGACTCGCGCTCTGATGTTTCATCGGTATTCGACGAACTCGCCGACCCTAAGCTGCTGAGATCAACTTTGACGACGAGATTATTTTCGCTGCCGTTGGCTGCTGGCTCTGCCGCTTGATCTTCGGTTGTTGCGTTCACCGGCGCAGTTTCTGAATTTGCCACAGATTGCGGCGTTGACCGTGTTTGTGATGAGATGACAAAGCGCGAGGCAGCAGCAATAACCAACACAATCGCGATAATCAATAATGTTGTGCGATTGATGAGATTATTGGTGCGCATTGCTGCTGCCTCCCCATTCATCGAATATCATCGAATACATAGGCTATCTTCAAATTTATGACGGCCATACTTTGATAACAAAGGGCATCGGTATTGGCTCATCTTGTCCTGGCAGTGTGATATTTGTGTCCATCGCCCACGAGCCATACATCAAGAAATCGACCGATGTTTGATAATGACCATCACCGAGATTTTCAAAGACGGCTTCTGATTCGCCGTGCCGCATGAAGAGCATATCGTAATCAAGATCAAACTCTGCATCGTTGACTGGCGTGCCATCTTCGGTCGTCAAATAAATGTCGATGTCTGCTTCAAAATCGGTCGGCGGGTATGGCGAAATTTGAAGATTGGCTTGCAGATTGTCTGTAATTTGGACGGTCTGTCCGTTACGGATGGGGACGGGCGACCCATCTTGCATGATGTCGATGCGCGAATTCTCAATCGGTTCGAGCGCGGCATCATCCGGTCTGCTGAGCACGGATTGCATGACTTCATTGGAGATGGCCTGCTCTTCGCCTAAATCTACGCTGACAACATCGTTGACTATCGTCGGTTGTGGGTCGTTTGAACCGAATAAGAATAAGCCGCCAATAATTGGAACGAGTGCCGTTAAAACAATGAACATCAATGTGCCACTTTTGTTCATGATTACCAATCCTCCATCTCTGTTACGTTAGGGCGAGACTTCTTCGGTCGCTACAGGTTCTACTGCGTCGGTGTTATCCGCGTGTTCAGCGTCGGCATTCAATGTGAATAAATACGCAATGAGATCGTTGACTTCCTCTTCGCTGAGTGTCGTGAAGGGAGGCATGGCAGGCGGAAAGCCTTCGACGACAAATGCACTTGGCTCAACAATCGACTGCCGGATATATTCGACCGCATCTAGTCCTTCGACGCGCAACGCGGCGCGTTCAGCAATCGTCAACAAACCGGGACCGACGAGGGCGTCATCTGAGTCAAAATTATGACAAGCCGAACATCCATTGGCTGTAAAGAGCGCCGCGCCATTTTCTGCATCGCCGTCAATTTCTAGGAGCGTTTCTGCATCTGACGAGTCATCGTCTTGCCTGCCGAGATTGCTCAGGTCAACCGTGATGGTTTCGTTGTTGTCCGAGCTATCCGACGCGCTATTGCCTGTCGCAGCTCCTAAATCCACGCTTATGACTTCGTTGTTATCCGAACCGCCCGATGTGTCGTTATCGCCTGTGGCAGCGCTCAGGTCAATCGCGATGGTTTGATTATTGGCGGATGTGTCGCCATCTTGAGATGTGTCAGATGTGTCGTCGCTCGACGATGTTGTGCTTTGCGCATCTAAAAATGCCAGATAAATCGAAAGCGCTTCGGCATCTTCTGCCGTGACATCAGTCACAACTTCCATCATCTGTACCGTGCCGATAGCCTGTAAAATTGCTTCGGGCGATTTGCCAAGAATATTGGGGCCGATGTCGCCGCGTGCATCTTGACCATGACAATATTGACAGCCAATGCCACCCGCTTCACGCTGAAACAGCGCTTCGCCACGAGCCAACAGATCGGGGTCAAACTCGCCATCCGATTGCGCGACCGCGATGCCTGTCATGCCTGAGAATGCAAAATAGATGAGCAATGTTGTGGCGAGGGTGACAAAAAACATTGATGTCATGAAGATTGGATTGAAGTGGATAGTCGTTCGCTGTTGTCGAGTGTTCATTCCTGCGCTCCATCTATTTGTTATCGAAAATTGTTGCCATTTTTGTTTCAAATAACTTTTTCAAAAACATGCTTCTAAAGAGGTTTCCCGGTCATATCAGGTCAATATGACCGGGAAAACGAAATAAATTAATTTACATTAGCTGCCTTGACGGAAGGGGAGAACGGGTAGGACTGGCGCCTCTCCACCAACGGCATCGGCGATAGCGATCTGCGCTTCGCGGGCCGGGCCATGCGTGCCATTTTGGTCGGCTAGTACCATGCCGTTGAAATCACCATCGTAGAAGACGAATGCGCCGGAGTGTGTGCTCCCACCGTTCGGCATTGGAATACGATCCGTCACTTCCATCGTCCCCATATTCCAGACGACGACTTCAAAACTTGAGTTCGATGTGACCCACAATTCGTTGACTTCGGGGTCGGGGTGCAGGGTGCCATGATCGGCGCGTAACCAGCCGGTATTGAAAATGTCGCGCGGGGTCTGCAAGACGGTGTCGTATAAACCGATATTCTTGCCACGATTGTGCGATGCTTCGCCTTTTTCGATCATCCACAGTTGGGTTTCGTCCCAGCCGAGATGGCAACCATAGGCGCCGTGTACGGCAGAGCGATTTTCGCCGAGCACGGTCATCGTTTCGACATCGACTTTCCAGACGAGATCAGAACCGCCGTCGCACAGATAGGCGAATTCACCGTCCGACGAGAATGCCGTCCAGATGGGGTCGAAACCGCCGAGGAAATAATCGACCGGTTCCCATGTTTCGGTGCTGACAACAGCCCACGTGCCTTCGAGATGATGCCGCAAGTCGGAGTCGCGGATTGGGCCGGGGGGTAAGCCGATCCAGATTGTCTCGCCACTGGGATGCGCGAATGCGAGATATGGGTTGGCTTGCAGTGTGTCGGCATTCACACCACCAACGACACGGTTGTTGTCTGCCGGGTCGAAGACGTAGATGCCCGAACCCGGTCGAACACCGAATTGCGGCGCTTGCCAGTTGAAATCTTCACCCATCACGAGGGGGACACCATCCGCATTGGTGAACGATTTGAAGTGATGCGGCATACTCTTCGTGCTCAAAACCATGTCAATTTCGAGCGTCTGTGCGTTGATGATTAATATACGTCCGGCATTGCCTTGATCGCGAAGTCGTAAGTCGCCGGTTGGCAAATAGATAAAGCGCCCATCTGGCGATACCCCAAGACCGTGCGACTCAAAGTATTCTTCAATGCCAAGATCATAATGCCGGGTGGCGACGATCTCATGCGTGTCGGCGTCGATAATCGTCAAGCCCGGTGTCGTTACGGTTGACAAGAAACCACCATAACCGGGCCCCTCAGTCGTGATAAATACCAACGGATGTTCTTCATAATCCCACGCTGGTGGGCCGCTTGAGTCGAAGTGTGCCAGCAGTTGAATATCGAGTCGTTCAGAGAATTCGGTGGCCCACTCTTCTTGTGTGAGTGGCTGGAATACGGGTTCTTCGCCCATCGGGCCGGTGTCTTGTGCCAGTGTGCTACCGAACACCGCCAGCCCGACCAATAGGGCGATAACGAGGCCGATAAAAAGTTTGTGTTTGGTCATTTGATCCTCCTCCAAATGGTGGATTTACATGTATAGAAATAAAGAGGCGAGTCTCGGCTCGCCTCTTGCGGTATGATCGACGGACACACGTCAGTTGCGTGCCGACACCATGTGTGTGAGTAAGATCGCACTATAGTTAGAGTTTGTTGAAATATCGACCGCGTGGTTGCGTTCATGATTGTGTGCCTGTCGCTGATTTCTACATCTCGATTGTCGATGAAAATGCGTAAAACATCGACCATCTAGCGGGTGGTTTTCGGCACACAAAAGGACGGTTTTTTAGGCACGATAAACCGTCCTTTGGGATGGGTGTTTGTATCCGAAATCCTATCCGAAAGAATAGGATTAGTTGGCCGTATTATCGTTGGCCAAGCCCTTGCGAATGGCATAAGTTGCGGCTTGGGTGCGGCTGCGAAGGTGCAATTTTGAGAGGATATTGCGAACGTGGTATTTGACTGTATTTTCACTGACGGAAAGCTGAGCGCCAATTTCTTTGTTGCTCATGCCATTGGCGAGCAATTTGAGGACATCCCGCTCACGAGGGGTTAATTCGTCGGCCTCTTCGTCAGATTGCGCTTCAGGCTTTTGCGATTGCCGTGCGAATTCGGTCAGTATCCGGGCTGCGAGTGTCTTGGGCAAGGCAGCTTCACCTCTTGCTAAGTCGGAGAGTAATTCGCCGAATTCCTTTGCGTCTAAGTTCTTCAACAAATAACCCTGCGCACCACACTTAATGGCCTCGAAGAGATTTTCGTCATCGTCCGATGCAGTCAGAATAGCGATCTGAATTTCAGGCCATTGCGCTTTGATGCGACACGTTGCTTCAAGTCCGTCAACTTCGGGCATGTTGATGTCCATTAGAATCAAATCTGGCCGAAGTTCACCCGCTTTTTTGATGGCCTCTGCGCCGTTGGCAACTTGCGCCACGACCTCTATATCCCACGCCGTCAACAAGCTGGCAATGCCATCACGAAACAAAGCGTGGTCGTCTGCTAATAATACCCGTAATTTATCCATCGCTGTCCTCTTTTTTACTTAATGGGAGGGTGACGCAAATTCGAGTCCCGCTACCCGGCACACTGTGAATCGTGAGCGAACCATCTACACCTTCAGCGCGTTCACGCATCGTTTGCAAACCAAAGCGCGGCCACTCGCCATCATAATGCACCGCTTGTGTGTTGAACCCTTGTCCATCGTCCTCAATGGTGATACGGGCGAAGTGATGAACCCGTTCAAATTTGATGCACACCGATTGCGCTTGGCTGTGCTTCCGCACATTGGTCAATGCTTCTTGTACAATGCGAATCAACTGGACTTCAACCGGCAGCTCGAATTCATCAAACAGGGATGGTGTAGCGATGTGCAATGCCGTCTTGATATTGGACTGCTGTTCAAAATTAGACAGATAATCTTCAAGAATTTTCATCAGATTCCCATTATCACCAATTGGAGTCCTCAAACCGAGAATAGCTTCGCGGACATCGGCATACACAGCGCGTGCCGCTTCTTCCAATTGTGTCAGATGTGCTTCGGCCTCTTCAAATTTCTTAACTTCGAGGAAGCGATGTACGGCCTGTGCCTTGGTGTTGACATAACCGAGTACCTGCGCCAAGCCGTCGTGCATCTCTCTGGCGATGCGTTCGCGTTCTTCTAAAACGGCGACGCTCTGTTTTTGATGCGCAATCTCTGCTTGGAGTCGCTTGTTTTCGCTGATGTCTTTTGAAATGCCTAGCAAGCCGATGATATTTCCGGTTGTGTC
Organism: Chloroflexota bacterium; assembly: GCA_003695675.1. Lineage (GTDB taxonomy): Bacteria > Chloroflexota > Anaerolineae > Aggregatilineales > Phototrophicaceae. The sequence continues at coordinate 24,102 of RFIA01000010.1, read as the reverse complement.
TCGCACGGGCGACGCGGTGACCACCACTGAAATCAAACGCCCCGATTTGTGTAGCCGTTCCGTTTCGAGATTGCGAATCGTTTCCCCTTGCTTCAAACGGGCGATGATGTCTTCTAGCTCGTCTTGCAAATGTTCGGGCACCATGGGGAGATATTGATTGATGACCTCATCGGCCTTCCAACCATAGATTTCTTCCGCCGCATGATTCCACGAGCGGATGCAGCCATCGAGATATGTCGTGATGATCGCATCGCCCGAACTTTCAATCATACCATTGAGATACCCTCGCGCTTCTTCGGCTTGTGTATAAAGCCGGGCATTTTCTAATGCGAGGCCGATTTGATTGCCGATAGCGCTCAAGAGACTCGCGCTATCTTTGTCATAGATTTGATGACGGTCAGCAATGCTCATCACGCCGACGACACGATCTTTAGCACAAAGTGGCACACAGACAAACGATTGGAATCCCAGTTTGACTAATTCCCTGCGCTTGAAGCGTGTCTCCGATTGCAAGTCAGAGACGATGATTTCTTGCCCAGATTGCAAGACGAGACCCGGTATACCACTACCCGCTTTGAAACTTGTTATTTCACGAAAGGCTTCGGGAAATAGTCCTTTATGAAACTTAAAGACCAACGCATTGGTGTCGGCGTCTAGTAAGAAAATTTCCCCGGCTTCAGAATTGGTGACATCCAACACCTTGTCGAGTGAAAGCGACAAAATCTCGTCGATCTCAAGACTGCCGCTGATGACACGACTGACTTCATTCAGAACAGCAAGTTCGCGATTTTGCAAACGGAGTAAATTCTCGATGCGTTCGAACGCTCTAAAGACGATAATCGTCAACAGTGTGGCGCTGCTGCCCACCAAGATGAACGCGACAAGATGCGCTGGCCAACGTCCTATCTTGGGTTCGAGGACAAAGTCCTCAAATAATTCGAGGCCGATGAAGAATAAGATCGGCAGAGAAATCGTGAGCCAGCGTAGAATTCGTAAGCGCACGAGTTGCCATCCCCTTTTCTGAATCCGCCGTTTCAACTATTTTATGCGTTTTGTTGCTTGCTTAACAGCGATTTGTGATAAGTGTAGATCGAATACGGGATAAATGTCACCAATTTGCGGCAGCGTATGCCCTCAATCATTGACCATAAACAGCCGTTTGTGGTTGAAAGCCAGCCCATGCAAACCAGAAGTGAGGCGCGGCGAGCAGGGGTCGTAGTTGTGTGCCCGCCAAGTCGCCGGCAATCGCTTCGCCGAAAATATTCCAAGTGCTGCCAGTCTCCATATCGCGGATGTTGGCTTCTTCGTCCACCCAAAAGGTTAAGATTGCGTCTTCGACTGCACGCGAGTACAAAGCTGCCATGCCGATGTCTCGCGAGGTGTTGATGTCTGCTTCATCGAGAGCGCTTGCAACCCCCGGCTGCCAGATGGCAACGACAGGCTTGGTGCCGATGATGTCGTTGACGACTTGTTGCTCAGCAAGCAACGTGAATGGATAGGCAATCGGTTCGCCATCGACGATTCCTGCCAAGACACGCTCGGTAGCCGGGAGGCGTTCGTCAATCTCGGCTAAAAATCCCGGTGGACGCTCTTTGTTGTCATATTCGAGATAGGGATTGATTCCATATTCACGGATTGCGCCTGTATTGCGCGATAAAATCTCACCGTCAGGGAATTGTTCGGCAAATGCGCCGAAGCTAACCATCTGTGAAGGGATGAAGGCGAGTTGTGTTCCGCTATATGCGCCGACAATCGCATCGCCTGTGAATTGCTGCCACCAACTTTGGGTTTTGTCGTCCCACATGATTAAATCGCTGTTGCGCAATTTGCCGGTGGTGCCAAAGCGCAAAACATCATCCCCAACGCGCCGGTCGAAGACGAGGGCGCTGTTGCACAGTGGGCAGTAAGTAATCACGACCGGAATATCCGCAATCACGTCATTGACGATTTCGTGCCAGATCATGATTTCGAGTGGATAGGCCCTCGCTAGGCCGCCGACTTCAATGGCGATGACGGGCGACTGCGGCCTCAGCCATGCCGAAGCCGCATCAGCCGAGACAAACATTGGATTGTCAATTGGAGGAATCGTGTCCCGCGATGGGCCAGCATCAAATATTTCGCTGAAAGGGACTGTATGTTGGCAGAAGTCGGTTAAGTCCCAATGCTGCCGCGAGAAGGGGACAATTTGCCCCTCGAATGGATTATCGCAACTGAGTTGCGCCTGTGCGGGTGAGCGCAGTGTCAATAGCAAAAATCCCAACACAAAAATAAAAACTGCAACCCGTGTATCACGTGTATCAGCAATGCAATGATTACATCTCTGCCGCAATCGATACAAATTTGCTTCTCCAACCTTTGAAAATAAAATAGATTAAACCATAAAGGCGCAAAGACCACAAAACCAGACCGTCAATATGATCTGCGTTCCTTGCGTCTTTGCGCCTCTGCGTTGAATCTATCTTGGCGGCTTGCTTATGTCATTTTGCCAGCTAGTTTTGATTGATTGGAATGAGCGCTTCATAGGCGGCATCCACCAATGTTTGCTCATTGTCGTCGAAGCTCAGTTCCCATAACATCATGCCGCCAAGCCTCATGCGCCTGACGTAATTGCCTTTAGTTTGTATGGATTGCGCATCTTCATAGCTGATGGCAATTCTAGCGTCAGCATTATACAACCATGGCACACCAGTTTCCTCATCGAAGAAACGAATGTAATTCTCGTTGTCAATCAACGGCAACAAATCACGATAATATAATATACCCCCATCACGCGTACCATTGGGCACCCCATCGGCCTCTTGATAGATGCCAAAATAGTTGTTGGGGCGCACACCACGCCAGCTTTGCGCATATAGGGGCACACCAATCACAATTTTATCGGCTGGCACACCGGCATCGAGATAAGCGTTGACTGCTCCATCGACGTTGTATGCGGTTGTTGTCGGTTCGCCTCTTGGGTCGCGTTGATTGCCGAATAATGGCGCGTGGTGACTGGCTATTTCGCTCCAATTGCCTTGAAAACCGAAGGTTGTTAGATTAATCCAGTCTAAATCGCCGTGTATCTCATCAATTTGGATATTTTCCATCAGTTCAGGGACGGCTGGTGCGGTGATCGTTAGTTGATAATTTCGATTGTCGCGCAAACTTGCTTCGTTGATTTGACTCCGCAACTCGGCCAACAAAAGCGTGAAATTTTCTGAGTCTTCTGGCCGAGCCGCTTCTGGATTTTTGCCCCCTGCAACCGGATAGCGCCAATCGATGTTGATTCCATCGAAGTTGTTATTTCGCATGAAGGCGATGCACGACCGCGCGAAACGAGTACGCGATTGTGATGTTAGCGCAGCGTCGGAAAAATGCGCTGAGTGATCCCATCCGCCGACAGTCATCAAAATTTGCAGATCGGGATACAATTGCTTCAACAATCGCAGTTGCTTGAAGTTGCCGCGCAAGGGTTCGTTTGGCCGGTCTCCGGGATAGCGGAAGCCGGTGTCTGCCCATGCGTCGGACGACTCGCACTGGCCGTTTGCGGACACATTGATCGATTCATAATTCAGATGGGTGAGGCGCTCTGCCGGAATATCTGTCACGAAATATGCCGCATCATAGATACTATAAGAAGTAAAACTGCCGACAAGTCGGTATGATTGTCCCACCTCTTGAGCCATCGCGATAGATGTGAGACCGACAAGAAACACTGCACACAAAATACGAACAAGCCACCGCTTCCACATAGCAATCCTCACAAAGACTCGAAAAACAAGCGTTGTTAGAACGATGATAGCGACATGAGTGAAATCTAACTACGACCGGATTCCTCGAATTGCCTCGCGATACCGCTTGACTCACAATTGGTATGATTGATTTGCCGGATTTCAACCGGCCACCCGTTGTTGGGAAATGTCAAGAGCAATTCTGAATCTTCGAATGTTCGCCGCATGAGGTCTAAGTTGAATGCTTCGATATCGCTGATAACCTGTGGTGTTGAGATCATAAAGTCGATGTTGCAGGGGTCGTCGGCCAACAACGTGAACTTGATGTCAGGATCGGTATCTACCTTCCAATAATCATGGATATTGGGTAAATCTTCGCGTAATTCGATGAAGGCGAAGTTATCCGTCACGACTATCGAGTCATCTGGAATATTGTTGTTGACCCAATCAATCGCCTGAAGCTGCCCCTCAACCTGATTGATCGTATAAATCTCTGTTCTGCCGGAATAGAAGGCATAAAATGGATAGAGCAACACAAGAGGCGTCAAGGCCGCCAATCCGTATCGAATGACGGGGGCCTCTAAAAATGACAAAAATGAGGTGACCATATCCGTCGCCAAGTAAATCAACACACCGATATTGATGGCGAAGAATGCGAGCATGGATACCACATCGGTATTGTTGATCTGACCAGCAAAGATCAAATAGGCTATATTACCGATATTCATCGCGAACAGAGGGCGCAGCTTTTTGTTGTCGATAGCCAACACAGCGATGAACAGCAGACTAATCAAACCGCCATAGATGATAATTGGGTCGGCCATGAGGTTTTGCACATCTGTCCAGAGATCAAAACTGTTGCGCACACCGACACCGATGTTCAATAGCCATCCCGATTCGGGGCCGCGGTCGGCTATGCGCTCAAGCAGACTCACGTGTGGGAAATCGCCCCCCAAGAACCAACCTTCGGGGAATAATTCCTCGCGCATGAAGGCATAGAGGGGGAACAGCAAAATGACAAGGCCAGACATCACAAACCACAGATTGGTCGCGAACCGACGATGAAAGGTATGTGCTTGGTTTCTGATGGTGAGGAATATAATCGGCAAAAAGAAAATGGCGCCGCCTTTGGTGAGTACGGCGAGGCTGAAAGCGATTGCGCTGGCAAAATAATGATTGAGTTTGCGATTCGAGCCAACGATAAACCACATTGCCAATAGCAGCCAGACAATCATGATGTTGTCGAGGAGGATCCGTCTTTGGAGTGTTGTCACAAGCGGCGAGAATGCGAAGACCAGCGCTGCAAGCATACCCGCAAACCGATTTTCAGAAACGCGATGCGCGATACTAAAAATGAGCGCCACCGTGATGATGTGCAGGCCGAGCATGAAGACGCGACCGGAGTTTAACGAAAAACCGAATGACGTATTACCACCGCTCAAATTCGACCATATACTCAAGAAAACAGAACCGAGTGGAGGATTTTCATAAGCATACGTGTAGGGCGAGAGGTCTCCGAGTGTGTCGAGCGCCCACGCATTGGCAAGATGCCCGCCCTCGGCATCCCCATAATATGGAAATGAAAACATATTTTGCGATTGCGCAACACCGGCAACGAGCAAGATGATGATGAGCAAAAAGGTTGTCTTTTTGTCGCGTGCGATATGTGACAGCATCCTACACCCCCTCTGGAATTGACGAGACGGCACTTGTAGTTGGCTGGCTTTGGCGATGCAAATTGGCGTGCGATGTCTTTTCCCACGCTTGCTCGCGAATGACGAAGCGATAGACCGCTCGCATCGCTGCGATGGCGAGTAGTAATTGATATGGGTAGTAGTAAAGGGCCATCTTCATCCGAAACAAAAATGGCAATTTTTCCTCATACGCTTCGGTGAATTCTTTGATGCCAATCAGATTGATGACCAACTGAATCACGAGAATGTAAATGGGCAAGTACGAGAAGAGCGCTAGTGGAACGGGAAGCGTCTGTGTAAGCGAAATGTACAAGCCTAACGGAATGAACAACAACGTCGCAGCTTGTAACAACGAATTCAACAAGATGTAAACCGCCGCTACTTTTTGTGTCAATGTGGGTAAACTGAGCCAGTCGCCTTTGAAAAATATTTGATAGAAACCTTGCGACCATCGTGTGCGCTGCTTGATGAATTGCTCAACATTTGCTGGTGTTTCTTCTTGCGTCGCGTGTTTTTCATCATAGACAATCTGAATTTTTGCGCCGAGTATTGTCAAGCGGATGCCAACGTCGGCATCTTCTGTGAGGCACTGTTCGTCCCATCCATCGATTTGTTGCAGCAATTCGCGCTTGAAGAATACCGTATTGCCGCCGAGCGGCGTCACCTTAAATTCGCGAGTAAACGCATGCAACCCTGACTTGAACCAGAAAAAGTATTCCAGCACATTGAACGATGAAAACCATGTTGAACGGAAGTTCATCAGCTGAACGCCAGACTGTACAACATCGGCATTCTCTTTTTGCATGACGGTGTTGACGACGTTGTAAATATCCTCGTGTGGTTCATCCTCAGCATCAAAAATACAAACCACGTCGTTAGAAGCAACCCGTAGCCCTCGATTTAGGCCATTCGGTTTGTTTTTGGGGCCATCGGTGAATGTGACCAATCGAATTCTTTCGTTGTTGAGTTCCGCCATGGCTTCTTTGGCTTTTGCGATGGTTTCGTCGTCATCCTCATCACGAATCAAGATCAAGATTTCTTTCAAATGATCGGGATAATTGATTCGATTGACGGCCTTGATCGTATCTTTAATCACATCTTTTTCACGACGTGCCGGTAATAGCGCCGTGAATGAATATTGCGGCTGAGCAAATTCCTTCGGTGAGCGATACGCATCGCGAACTTCAGGATTGTTCCATGTGTAGGTCAACCAGTAGATCGTGAAGATACCCTGTGGCAACAGGATGAGTGTCAATATGACAATAACAATCGCTGAAAATACAGGGCGTGGTTTCGCCAAAAATTCTTGCACCTGTGGTGGGAGCAAATCATACGTGCGAGACAGAATTTCGCCGAGCGATTTTGTTCCGCCGATGGTAGCTGTGTTGACCGCCGAGGACAATGGCGACAATCCGTCTTCGGGCGAAAATTGCAAATCGAAGGCTTGCGCTTCGCCATTGAGTTGAGCGATGTGGGACGAGGCAAAAACGACGAAATTATTCGAGTTGGCCGGTGCAGTTTCGACAACCGGCGCTTCTGAGTCAAGGAGTTGATTTGTTAGCTGCACTTCAAATTCGTATTCGGACACCGTCGTGGTGGTGATGTCGCCAGCGTGTGTTATGGCAAATTCTAGTCTGTAAAGTCCCGGACTAAGCAGGCTTGTGTCGAGATCGTATTCAAATGGCGGGGAGTCGAATCGTCTCAATGTTTCGCCATTCAACATCAATTTGGCTTCGGTAATTTCAACCGATTCGTCAACGAAGATGCGAATCGGAATCAGACTGCTTGTTAATTCCTGCGAAAGATCAAGCGAAGTCCCAGCAACATCTCCTGTTTCTTCGGTTTCTGTCGTCGCAACGCCCTCTGTAAAAACAAGATCGCTGAGCGGCGCTATATCGGTCGATATGGTCGCATCTTGCGGAATGAGTTGATCGTAATTGGGCAGGTTGCCGCCCGTTGTTGCCCATTCAGGCATATCGTCGGTTTCATCAAAAAATCGAGCCGCGACATAGGCTTCAACATCATTTTCGTTGCGGACAAGAAGCCAGCCTTCGGCGTCGGCGATCTTTTCGCGTGCCGCATCAAAATCCTCGACGACAATCACGTATTCGCCGGGTGCGACACTGTCGACGACTGCGCCGGTGATATTGGGTTCGGCACGCATGTTGATGCGTGAAACGTCCATCATCGATTGCACGACCAGAGGCGCCGCCGGTGGCGGGGCGATGAGTTCAGGATCGGTATCTACCAGCTCATTTTCATCCAATGGGTCAATTGTGGTGAGAACCGAGCTGCCGTCAACCAGATTGTTCACGAATTCTTCTGATGAGGCAGATGCGGCGGATTCACGGGCAGCTTCGATGGCCCATTCTGGCATCGGAGCAACTTGGAATTGCCCAGAAGCGACATAACCATCGAGTTGTTCGGCGGTTCGAATTCTCAGCCATGCCGTTGTATCGATCAATTTCGGGAATAAAACTTCGGTTGGCTCTAGCGCCAGAACCACATCGTCCGCGCCCAGAATACCGATGATTTCGCTATTAGCATCTGGCTCGGAGAATATTTCTGTATGCGCATCGCCCTGTGCAATGAGTTCGAGGAATACGGGAATTTCTTCTTCATCAAATGAATCGCTCGCAACGGCCACCCCCATAACAGGAATGAACACCATTGCCAGCATCATCATTATGTGGACTGCTACCCTTTTGGTTTTCATCATCCTAAATAATGCCTTTCCCTATGAACACAGCTCTCGAATGTTCATTGATTGACGAGATGCAACATGGATGTTTTGCAAGGGACAACTCCGTAATTTAGCTTTCTATCGGTCGGGTTGGCTCGCTTACTCGCATAAAATAACGGAATCGTTAATAAAACATGTTATGCCACCATAATGAGATGTTGAAATCGAAAACACCAACTTTTATTGATATAGGGTTACTAATAGAAAAATGATTCGTCCTGAGCATACAGAAAAGCCTCTTCGAGTTCAAGGGGAGCATTGAATTATTCATAGAAATTTCACGAACATTTGTAAAATGTATATAAAATGTTATGTTAGTCTGGAGTTAATATTAATGTGAGAGCCACGAGGCTTGATTCAACAATGATAAGCGAACCGCAAGCGGGGGAGCTGCAATCAAATCATCGCTTGGTTTATTCCGATTGTGTTTCTAGCGCGAAGAGATTGACGAAATCGCCGGATAGTAGGGCCGAGGCGAACCAAGCCAAACTTTGATTGTAATATGACTCGGGTGAGTTGCCCCAATATCCATTGGTGATGGCGTTTTCGCCGAGCGTGGCAAGCTGTGATTCAATCCGTTCTTGCAACGATGGGTCTGATGCAGCCACTGCCGCCACAAGCCACATGGCAATCATCGTCTCATCGCGATAGTTGACAATAGGGGTGCCATCAAGTGTATACATGATAGCGAATTGGTCGTCAGGTAACCCGCGTAGGAAATTAGCGCTTCTTCGCGACCACTCACAAGCTCGTTCATCACCAAACCACAAACAATCGAGGCCAATGCGCCATGGCACGCGAATCGCATCATAAAACATATCGTAACGGCATTTTGCGGCCTCAATGCCTGTACGTTGGCAATACGCGCTCGAACTTTGCCCACGCGCGTCCGACCAATCTGGGGCTAATCCAAGCGAACTGCCGGGAGATTGAAATAGCGTTCTATATCCTTGATCGATCACGGGCTGCCAGCGTTGGGTCGATTGAAATTGATCGAATAAGCGATACCACGCCGGTGAAAAATACGACGGATTCGTGATTGCTTGACCACCTCCACCGAAGCGATTTCCCGGCAAAATATAACGACCATCAACGATTTCGGATGACCAGATGGCGTCAATGAGGGATTCAGCTTGTTTGTCATAAGGCAATGTTGTGTGTTGCTGCCAATCGCCTGCATCCACCCGTGATTGCGCAAACACCAATGCCGCCGCAATGTCTTGATCGGCATCCGTTGCCGAACCGAACCCATTGATATTCAAGTCGTTATTGGCGCGCCAATTGAACAGGCCACTTGAAGGGTCGAATAAAATTGCCTGAGCCGCTTCGTAAATGATGTTGAAATTGGCTTGGTCATTCATCATCACGGCCATCAACAATCCATAACCGACCCCTTCACTTGTCGCCTGAAAGCCAATGCTTGGGTCGAATACAAGCCCAACATTGTTTGCACAATCTGCGCCACAGTAAATATAGCGATTTTTGTAACCCGCCCATGTTGCTTCTGTCAATCTATTCCATTGTGTTGCGGTTTGTGGCATGATCTGAAGACAATTTGCACACGCAAGAAGCGATGGATCGGCTTTGATATTTGATGTCTTATTGGTCACAATGGCAAATAGTATGAGAAGGATGACGACAAAAGCTCGCACGATAGATGACACTCCATAATATGATTGCCCAATGGTTGCTCGAATTTCTCAATCCAGCCTAACACCATGCTGATGTCGAACGTGCTTGCCAAATGGGGAGTTGACGATAAGGAATGGGAGTACCTGCACTGCGAATAATTTGGAATTTCCTAGACCATATTATCAGAATTGAACGCCGTCGTCATGCTTTGATTCTATATATCGATTGTTGCTTGTCTATCTCTCTACTAACCAATCGTTGACGCTGAGGCGGTCGTGCTGCCGGAGTTGATGTCGCATCCGCCCGAAAATATCGACCCCCATCTGGAGCAACACATGAGGAATATCGATAGGCACCCAATTTTCGACAATCGTCTCATCATCGCAACGGTAAAAGTCCATCACCCGCATCGCGATGCGCTTGCCCGTTGGCGGCAGACCAAGAAATCCGTGACCCGTGTGGGTGGCTTGCAAATAACCCCACCCACCGGTGACTCCATAGTAGCCGTCACCGATGCGGATGAAATGCCCAATATCGGAACCGCCGCGATCAGGAAATGCCACCAAAAATGGAATCTGATGGTAATCTTCAAAACCTTTTAATCCGCGCGTTGTGCCGATTCCCGCAGGCCCAAACCACATAAAGTTGGGATGCCAATGTTGAGCCATTTCCATTTCATCAAGCACCTCGCGAGTAGGCGGTTGCCCATTATAATATCCGAGCGCCACGTGCATTTTGAGGATTGTCTCTATCGTTTGTTTCGACCGCGCTTCGTCTTGTGGTGTTAAGATAACCCCATCGTGCGTCCGTGGCGGCAACCAGTGCATTTCGCGCCCAAGACTCGGCGCAAGCGGCCAGTAACCAACCTGACGCATCAAATCGAGAAAGTCAATGAAGACATAACTTGTCGCGATTTTTCCTTCGCGTAGTTCGTGCCCTTCGGCATAACGCACGGCGACGACTCCGCGAGTCCCGGGTATACCAAGCCAATCATGTTCAAATGTGCCGACGTAATGCCCGAAGCAGCCAATCCAATTGGCGTTGCGATAACGTCCACCGGCCACTAGATCATCGCGCCGTTCGACATCCGGGAAGGCGTGGCGCAGGGGGTTCCAAAGTTTTTCGGCGAGCGCGTCGAGATTGTGCAATGCATTGATCGGATGCGTGACATTGATGTTCGCATCAGTATGGTAACCATCATGGATCGCGTCGTCCAATTCAGTCAGTGGGGCAGTCACCATCATTTGCATGATGTCGATGATGCGCTGCTTGTTGGCGATATTCTGCGTTTGATCGACCGGTGTGTATCGAAAAGTTGCTGTGCGATATTTGTCGTCATGGGGTGACATTGATTTGCATCTCCGGTTTTTGCGCTTGCTTATGAAAGTGATAATCGCTCAAGCGTGCGCAAGAGATGATTCGTGTCAATTATATACGCGGCTGACGGGCGTAGGTTAGCTCGCGCATTCGCGAAAAGACATCGACGCCGATTTGGTCATAAACATGCAGCAGATCAACCAACACCCAATTTTCACGAATGAGATTGTCTTTGCAGCGCCAAAAGTCTAAGCTCCGCATTGTAATTTTTTGCTTCGAGGGCGCAATACCCAGCCAGCCGTCGCCGGTGATGGTCATGTGCATACCCGGCCACGCTGTATAACCCACATAGTCGCCGTCGCCAAAAAATGCTCCGGCGTCCAAAATAGCGTCGCGGTCGGGCATGGCTTTCAGAAATGGTATCTGATGCCAATTACGGAAGCCAGATATACGTCGCGAGGTGCCAATCCCGGCGGGGCCATACCAGAACATTTTAGGATGCCAGTACCGGTCTAACTCCATCGCTTCGACGCCCTGTGGCGAACGTTTCAACGCGGTCAACATCGCGCCAACAAGTTGCACACTTGCATCGGACTTGGCTGTATCATACGGTGTTGTGACGATGCCGTCTTGCGTCGCCGGGCCGGGCACAAGCCATTCAACACCGAGACTCGGCGTCATCGGCCACGCATTCGCTTGCATCATCACTTCGGGAATGTCCCAAAGCGCCTGCATCTCGACGACTTGGCCCTCTTCGATGCGGAAAAATTCGTGATAACGCATCGCCACGGCGTGCTGTGTCGGCGGAATATCGAGCCACGCATGTTCAAAGACGCCGGTGTAAAATCCAGCACAGCCGACCCAATGGTTGCCTAATGATTCGCCCGCCATGACAATATAGTCGCGTCGTTCTAAATCGGGGACAGCTTTCAACAACGGTTGATACGCTTGTTCAAAAAGTGCGTCTGGCCCGTCCAAATCTTCAAACGGAAAGGCGAGATGAATTTCGCACTTTGGGGCGAACACCTCGTGTAATTGCTGTTTCAACATCGTCGCATCACAATCGTAAAGCGCAGATCGAAATACGCCGATGCGTTCTTTGTTGTGTTGGTGAATATCGACGGCCATCTTCTATCCTTTGACAGCGCCCGCGGCTAAGCCTTTGACGAGTTGTTTTTGGAAAAAGAGAATCACCAGAATGATCGGAATCGTCGCTGAAACGGAAGATGCGGCTGCCAATGTCAGATGGCGCGGGTCTTCGCCACCGGTGAAGCGTGAGATTGCAACCGGCAGTGTCCAATTCGATTGTGTGAGGATGCGCACCAGCAGAAATTCGTTGTATGCCAACAGTAACGTGAACAGCGCGGTCGATATAATGCCCGGCCACATGATTGGGATGATGACCTTGAGGAAAGCCGTCAGCCGGTTTGCACCGTCCACCATGGCCGATTCTTCTATATCTTTGGGGATTTCCATGAAGAAGCTGCGTAACATCCAAATGGTAAAGGGTTGGTTCACGGCTACCAAGGTGATGATGACCAAAATGTGTGTGTCGATTAAATGGGTGGCTGTGCCAATCCAGAAATATGGCAAAATAAATGCCAGACGTGGCAGCGCCCGAAATGCCAACGCCGCAATAAGAATCACAACGCTAGCATAGCCTGTATAGCGTGCCAATCCATATCCGGCGAGGCAGCCGATACTGATCGAGATAACGATGGTGCCCGTTGTAATGATGATTGTGTTGATGAAATAGTCGTAAAATTTAGCGGTATCGACAACGCGCGGGATACCCCACAGCAACGCGGCAAAACCGATTGTCACGAAAAGATAAATCCAACTATTGCGTACCGGAATATACCGCGCGAACAGAAGCAAACCGATGAGAATAACGAGCGCAAGCAACAGAAAAAAAGCGATTGTCGCGCCGTTTTCGGGCACTGAACGCAGCCATAATTCTTCGTAATTATCTAAGATTGGGTCAAAAATAAATTTTGGCGTTCGCGAGTTCGCGTCTCGTAGTGTTTTGAACGATTGCAGCACTGTCCACAAAAATGGTACGACACTATAAATGGCAAAAACAATCAAAACAGCATGAATGAACACGCGCCCGGCAGGGCTTTTTACTTTTTCCATGTTGTTTAACGCTCCGCAATTTGTTCTTTGTACGACTGAATGAGAAATGGTACTAAGACGATCATAATGCCGACGACTGTCAGAACAGCCATCGCGTTGGCTTTGCCAAGACGCTGCACGCTGATTGCTGTCTGAAAGGTGTAAGTCATGATCGTGTTGGCTTTGTAAATCGGGTTGAGTTCGGAAAGCACAAAAACGCTATCAAAAACACGATAAGCATCCATGATCGAGAATAGAAGGATGAAGAGAGTCAACGATCTCACATGCGGGATAACAATGTGCCGAATTTTCTGTAGGCGCGATGCACCATCAATCGAGGCCGCTTCTAATAAATCTTGTGACAGCGTTTGTAACCCAGCAAAGTACACCACAAGCGTGAAGGGGGTCACATACCAAATGCCAAAGAAAATGATCAACGCTTTGACCGACTGTTCGTTATAACGAAATCGCGTGTCGAACAACGTTTGATATATCCACGTAATCAAGCCGGAGGCTTCAAAGAGCTGTTTGAACATGATCGTACCGACAATCGGCACAATGATAAACGGCAGCAAAAAGATTGACAAATAGATGCCCCGTGCGAAGCCGGATACTTGATCTAAAAACAGCGCCATCACAAAGCCAATCACGATCAATGAGGGCACAACGATGGCGATGTAGAGGACGGTGAAGTTGAACGCTTGCCAGAACCGCGCATCATGGAGCACATCGATATAATTGCGCAGGCCGACGAATTGAGGCTCGGTGATATTGTTAAATGTCAGAAAGTGCATTCCGAGCCAAATTGCCATGATGAGTGGAATCACCATCAGGAGTGTCATGATGATGATACTTGGGGCGGTGAATTGAAAAAAAGTGTGCCGTTTCATAAAGAACCTATCTACTTTTTATGGGACGGTACTGATTCATAACACATACAGGACTTACGCAGTTGAGCTATCATCAGGCAGCCAGAACATAAATGCTCCGCACGTAGACATAGCGGTGTCCGCACGTAGACATAGCGGCTTCCGGCTACCACAAACCAAGTGCCCTGAAGGATACTGCATTAGTTGGTACATCGGCAGCCGGACGTTTTACTGTCCGGCGGCACGGTACAAGATACCCGATTACGTAAGTCCTGATATAGAGAAGCATGAAGCGTGTATGCCCTCATGCTTCTCGATGTGAGACAAACGAATTGGTTATTCAATGAAACCTTGAGCGGTGGCCTCTTCAATGTAGGCTTCTGCGGCGGCGTCGAGCGCTTCTTGCGGCGTCATCTCACCTGTGCCGACCAACGGCAAGAAATTGCCTAATTGGGTACGGACGATACCAATGGCAGGATTCTTGTCATAGATGCCGATGCCTTCGATGATTGTTTGATTGGCAGCAGGCAGGTATGGCCCACCGAACTCAGCAGCCGATAGACGTGTCGTCATGCCGACTGCGGCGGCATCGCGTTGGCTTTCTTCATCGGCTGCTTCCATGATGATGCGGAAGATCAAGTCCGGGTCGTTGGTCGTGTTAGCCGGGATCATATAGAAATCGTTCCATGCCGAGCCTGCACGCGGGCCACCTTCAACCGCACGCGGCGCCGGCGCATAAGCAATCACGTCGCTCAGCTCTGTGCGTTCCGGGTCGCTCATGTTTGCGGCGCGGCTGGCCCACATATTGGTCGCTGGCAGGGTGCCAATTTGCATTGCGACTTCTTGATCGTTGAGGCTGAAGGAGTAGCCATCGACGCCCATGCAATTGTTGGCGATGTCGAGCAACGTGTTGACTGCGTTGACACCTTCGGGGCCGTTGAACGCGGGCATATTGTTCGCATCCAGATAATCACCACCCAAAGCGCGAATCATTTGGAAGAATTCAATTTCCCACGACCATGTGGCCGAAAGATTGATCGTAAATGGCATATCAAAAGCGGAGTTGTCGAGGCCAATGGTATTGCAAAGTTCTATCACATCTGCGTAAGTGTCCGGCACTTGCAGACCCAACTCATCAAACACATCTTGGCGATAAATCAGATGGAGTGTGTTGCCGACGATTGGGACGCCATAAATATTGCCGTCAATCGTTGCGCCTTCCCACGCGGCTTCGGGGATGTCGCCAAGATTGTACTCATCCCAATATTTTTCAACGAGATCGTTGAGTGGCATCAACCAACCGGGACCGCCCCAGTCGGCGACTTGGCCGTTGGCGCCATGCACAATATCAAATGGCGAGTCGCCACCGGTTGATAGCGCAAGGCGGACTTGCTCTTGGGCATCGGTGCTGGCGAGCAACTGGGTGTTGACCGTGAGGTTCTCGACCGAGTTGCATTCTTCCAATTCTGCTGCGTAAAAATCGGTAATGGGGAATGACCAGCCAATCATGTTGATCTCGACAGCTTCTGCTGGGGGATCAATATTACATGTGCCACCCTCTTGTGCGAGCACTGGGACGCCGGTTAAAAGCCCCAGCATAATTAAAACAAGAACGATTTTCCTCATGAGTTTACCCTTTCGTGAAAATATGTTGAAACGATTTGTAAAAAGGTGCGTCTATTGAGATACGCCACCACCTTTTCCAAAACATAACCTGTATCTTAAGTTGGCCGATGAATTTGCTTGAGTAGGGCGAATTCATCAAACAGCGTCCATTCATTTTGAATCTTGCCATCTTTGATGAGATGATGGCTGATCCCCATCATTTTGATCGGGTTTCCTGTCGGTTCGCCGTATATGCCGTACCCCGTGTGTGTGCCATGAAGTTTCCATCGGGTCGAGGTTCGATACCCTGTCGTCTCGTCGCCAATGGCGGCGAAATGTTCAACCGTTATGGCTAAGTCTGGGAAGGGGGATAGCAACGACAAAACATACGTCTGGTAATCTTCGTGCCCATGACTTTGGCGCATCGAAGCCCCCTCCAGCAAAATTGACTCGGCAAAATATTCGCGCACTTTGTTGATTAATCGCCAATTCCATACTTCGTGGATCACTCGGCGGATAAAATATTCTGGGTCAAACTGGTCGGTCTCAGGCTCAGGTATCGTTAGCGGGGGGAGTTGACCTGTCCCGCGTGAAATATCGCCAGCAATTTGTAGTTGTAAGCCGTTGTCCATATCACGCCGTACCATTTTTTTGGCTGTTTCAACCGGATTCAGCCCTAGTTGATAGATCAGTGTCAACTCGTCGCGGACAAGCCACTCTTCGACAATCATGTTGCGTTTACATAAACAATCTGCGATGGCGCGATAGTGGACTTTGTTGCCGGTCGGCGGGCCATATATCGACCAACCTCGATTGGTTCCAGCATGAGTCAGGCGATGTGACGTATAGAATCCCTGCACATCGTCACCCGTCCAAATCACTTCGTCTCCATACAGACGTCGGTCTGGATAGGCGGCGAGGGTGCCAATTGTTGAAGCCAGAACAGCTTCGCGCCCGTAAATCTCCCCATTCGATGTGTGAATGCGAACCGTGTTCGCATAATAATCGTAGAGCTTGCCAATCGCTTTCTCTTCCCAGATTTCATGCGTGATGCGAATGATGTAGTCCACAATATCGGAAAATTTAGGATCAAACCCGTTCATACGGTGGTTACGCTGCCCATCGGCGTCTTTCATAAACTGAATGTCCACCTTGTTTTGCAAAGTGATGTTTGCTTGCTCTTGGTTTGCTTCTGAGTCGTTGTTGCTCATTGAATGCAGTTCCTAAACCGGTTTCGTAAATGGCGAAAATATTCCCACTAGCCCAATTCATGAATTAAGTTGATTCGCGAATGACTAATTCAACGGGGACGGTTTCCTGAATCGGTGAAGTTTCTTGGTTTTCGATTTGCATATTGACAATTTCGATGACGCGGCGGCCTATCTGTTCAAAAGGTTGTTGCACCGTAGAGATGCGCGGCGATGAGATCAACCCGGCTGACAAGCCATCGAAGCCCATCACAGCAATATCGTTTGGAACGTGTAGACCATGTTCGTGTATCACCCGAATCGCATCGACAGCCAACAAATCGTGAAAGGCGAGAATAGCCGTGGGGCGGTTGGGGAGCGCCAATAATTTGCGTGTCGGTTCAACGCCGCTATTCGGCTCGAGTCGCGTTTCGACGATGAGGTCATCGTCGACGGCAAGCCCTGCATCCGCTAGCGCGTCGAGATACCCATTGAGGTGTTCGTCATTGGCGGTTTCGAGTTCGGGCCGCGTCATGAAACCAATGCGCCGATGTCCTTGATTCATCAAATATTGTGTTGACCGATAGACTCCGTCGTAATAATCCGGCACGACATACGAGATCCGTTCATCAAGGATGCGCCGCCCCATAACGACAAATGGGAAATTGTCCCGTAGCATCGTCGATGTTAAGTCGCTGTCGTAATGTGTTGAAAACAGGATAACGCCGTCGATCTCTCTGCCACGACATATTTGAAGCAGATAGGCGGGGTCGTTGTCCGTAATGGTGTAGAGCACAAGATGCTTGCCGAGTTGATTGGCTTGGCGAACAGCGCCCGAAATAATTCCTGAGAGATAATCGATCACATAATTGATCGATGTATTGAGAAACAGACCGATTTTGTCGGTGCGCCCTCGCGACAGGTTGAGCGCTGCCGAACTGGGTTGGTAGCCGAGTTCAGCCGCTTTTCGCAGCACAAGTTCTCGTGTTTCGGCAGAAATGTCAGAATATCCGTTGAGCGCCTTTGAAACGGTTGATTTCGACAAATTGAGTTGTTGTGCAATGTCGATGATTGTGGTAGACATGAAATCGCCCTTGACCGAAACCGGTTTCGGAATAATAGTAAGGATAACACCTTTTGTTGCGAAATGCAAATGCCTTTCGCGAATCGATTGTCGTGACGAAAATAACCCACGCAGGAGAGCAAGGATGGGGCAGACATACGATGTCATTGTCGTCGGTGTTGGTGGGATGGGAAGCGCGACGCTGTATCATTTGGCAAAACGCGGCAAAAAAGTTTTGGGGCTTGAGCAGTTTGATGTGCCGCACGAGATGGGATCGTCGCATGGCCTCACCCGAATTATTCGACTCGCATACTATGAAGACCCATCCTATGTCCCGTTATTGCGCCGCGCTTATCAGCTTTGGTATCAGCTTGAGCAAGAATTCGGCGAGCAGCTCTTCTACCAGACGGGTAGTTTGGATATTGGTGTTGAAGCGAGCGAGACTTTTTCCGGCAGTTTGCGCAGTTGCGAGGAACACAATCTTGAACATCGCGTGCTCACCAGTGAACAAATGACTCAGCATTATCCGGGTTATCGCTTTCCGCCTGCGACGATGGCCGTGTTTCAACCGCAAGGCGGATTGCTTGTGCCGGAAAAATGTATTCAAGCACACGCGCACATCGCGCAACATCATGGCGCTGCTTTGCATACCAGAGAGCGCGTACAAGGCTGGGATGTCGTCGTGGACGGTCGTGTGAAGGTGACAACAAATCAAGCGACTTATATGACCGAAAAGCTGGTTGTGTGCGGCGGCCCATGGGCATACAAACTGGTGCCTGAACTTGCTGGGAAGGCCGTGCCCGAACGTCAGGTGCTCATCTGGCTCGAAACGAAACAGCCGCAGTGGTTCGTCCCGCAAAATTTCCCCGTTTGGAATGCACAGGTTGATGAAGGGCGCTATTACGGCTTCCCCGAGTTCAACCCGACCGGGCAAACACCCGGTATGAAATTTGGGCGCTGGCATCATCGGGATGAGATATGCGACCCCGATACAGTTGACCGCGATGTGCATCCAGAGGATGAAGCGCTGTTGCGCGACTTCGCCGAAAAATATTTTCCCGACGGCGCGGGGAAAACGCTGATGATGAAAACGTGCATGTTCACGAATACATCTGACGAACACTGGATTTTGCAAACACTGCCCGACATGCCGCAGGTTGCTGTTGCAGCCGGGTTTAGTGGGCACGGCTTCAAAATGGCGAGCGTGATTGGTGAAATCATGGCCGACCTCGCTGAAGATGGGCAAACGCGGCACGACATCTCGTTGCACCAACTCGCGAGATTATAAGGCGTGTTGTGATGAGTGCGTTTATCCTACACACCGAGCACAGTCTGTTCGAGGAAATTTTGACCAGATAATTGATTCTGCGTCAAATGCAGCATGACTTATTCGACAATTTTGAGAGGAAAAATCTTATGGAGCACCCACGACAAACTGCCGAGAGTATGGCGAAACGAATCATGCGCTTCGAGGAATTCAAAGAAAACGGCATTCCGATTATGTTCATCGACAGTATGCTGCCCGGCCATTATCGCATGAATTACGCCGTCATCGGGGACACAGCCAGCGAAAATCCTGACTTTGAAGTTCAACGTGCGATTACTGAGCCGCATAATTATCAGATTGGGATGGGGTGGGCGCCGCCCGGATGCGGCCCGGCGTGGCACACCCATGATTACATCGAGAGCTTCTTCATTCTCAAAGGGCCGTGGCGATTCTATTGGGGCAATTCTGACGATCCCGATCAACACGAGGGCTATTTCGATCTCTCCGAATGGGACATGATTTCTCTGCCGCCCGGTATGTATCGTCGCTTTGAATATATCGGGGAAGAAATTGGCTGGTTCTTCGCTGTACTTGAATCACACCAAGTCTTCGAGGGCAAAGACCCCTATTGGTCGCCCAAAGTTGAGCAACAAGCAGCAGCAAACGGGTATCATGCCGACGAAAAAGGCAAAATGATCCATCCCGATGATTATGAAGCACAAAAAGCAGCGCAGAAAGAAAACTTGCTTCAGATTTTCAAAGAACGGATGGGAGTCGATCTGAAAGACTTTCACCCGCCCCGATAATTTCAAACATCAAAAGCGAAAGATTAATAGTGGTGGATTATGAAAACAAGCACAGACCGTATACTCACAACCCATGTCGGCAGTATGCCGCGCCCACAATATGTGGTTGACCAACTTTTCGCGCAAGATCGTGATGAGGCCTACGACCCGGACGAATTCGACCGCGTGATGACAAGAGCTGTCGCCGAAATTGCCGAAAAGCAGGCACGTTCTGGAGTCGATATTATCAGCGACGGCGAAATGAGTAAGATCAGCTATGCGACGTATATTCGCCATCGACTCACCGGCTTTGAAATCGACGAAGTGCCGCGTGCTACGCCAAAAGATTTGGACGATTTTCCTGCATACAAAGAACGCCTCGCCAAAGCGGGCGGCACGCCAAAATATCATCGTCCGGTAGTGCGCGGTGCGATCAAAATCAAAGACCTCGCGCCCCTCGAAAAAGATATTGCTAATTTGAAGACCGCCGCAGAGCGTGTTGGCGCCACCGAAGCATTTATGAATGCGGCTTCGCCGGGTGTGATTGCTGTCTTCCAACCCAACGAATACTATCAAAGCGAAGAAGATTATTTGCAGGCGCTGGCCGAGGTGATGCGCGTTGAATACGAAAAAATCACAGAGGCGGGGTTGCTTCTACAAGTCGATTGTCCTGATTTGGCGATGGGGCGGCATATTCGCTTTCGTGATGATGACACAGCCACCTTCAAAAAAGCGGCACAGCGTCAAGTCGAAGCGCTCAATTATGCGCTGGAAAATGTTCCGGCAGAGCGCGTGCGATTGCACTTGTGTTGGGGCAATTATGAAGGCCCGCACACACACGATGTCGATCTTGCCGAGATTATTGACATTGTCCTCAGTGCCAAGCCGCAAGCGATTCAATTTGAAGCCTCGAACCCGCGCCATGCACATGAATGGAAAGTCTGGGCAGAGGCCAATATCCCCGACGACAAAATCTTGATTCCGGGCGTGCTCGATACGACGACCAATTTCGTTGAGCATCCCGATTTGGTCGCGGAACGTATCGGACGATTTGCCGCTATCGTTGGCAAAGAGCGCGTCATCGCCGGAACGGATTGTGGCTTCGGCACATTCGCTGGGTTTGGCGCCGTGCATCCCGACATCGCTTTTGCTAAGCTCGAATCGCTGGCGGAAGGGGCACGCCGGGCGAGCGAGCAACTTTGGGGATAAGTGTGTCAAAAATACCACTCATCTTGTTGCCGGGAACGTTGTGCTCGGTGGCTTTATTTGTGCATCAGGTGCAAAATCTGGCCGATGTGTCGTCGCCAAAAGTAATTGCGGTACATCTACACGACAATTTGCACGCCGTTGCGCAATATATCTTGCGACAAGTGGAAGGTGAATTCGCTGTCGCCGGTTTGTCTTATGGGGGCATTGTCGCTTTTGAACTTTGGCGACAGGCTGCGCCCCGCATCACGAAAATGGCGCTTTTGAACACCAACCCGCACGAAGCGTCCGCGCAAATTCGGGAAAGACAGCGCCGCTTTGTCGAGATGACGCATCACGGGCAATTTCGCGAAATCACCACCGACTTTCTCAAGGACGCGATGCTGCATCCTGACCATCGAAAAAATCTTGCCTTACGAGAAACGGTACTCATGATGGCAGAATCAATTGGCATCGATGGATTTATGAATCAAATCAAGGCGCAACTCGCGCGACCAAGTGCGATGCAAGATTTGCCAAATATCACTTGTCCCACACTCGTTTTAACAGGCCGGGAAGATCAGGTTGTTCCCTTGCCCGTTCACATCAAAATGGCGGAGATGCTGCCGAATAGTCGCTTGGTCATCGTTGAGCAGTGCGGCCACTTGAGCACACTCGAACAACCGGAAGTCGTCACACAGGCGCTGCGCGATTGGCTCACAGGCGATGGTATCTGGAAAGAACGTGTAACTTGAATAAATATGTCACAAAACAACAATCATTCATCATGAATCGAGGGGAAAAATGACCATTACCTATCTCAAGCGGGGCAAGAGTGTCGACGAAAAAATGCAGGCCGATGCCGCCGTACAAGAAACCGTGAGGGCGATTCTGACGGATATTCGCGAGCGCAAAGACGCTGCCGTGCGAGAATTGTCGCAGAAATTCGACAATTGGAATCCGGATGATTTCAGGCTTTCAGATACGCAGATTCAAGCGCTCATCGCATCGTTGCCTCAGCAAGCGATTGCTGATATTCAATTCGCTCAGGAACAGGTGCGCAATTTCGCGGTAGCCCAACGCGCAGCGTTGCAAGATATTGAAGTCGAAACCCTGCCGGGTGTTGTGCTTGGTCACAAGAATATTCCGGTCAGCCGGGTCGGGTGTTATGTCCCCGGCGGACGTTACCCGATGATTGCTTCTGCCCACATGAGCATCGTCACGGCGAAGACGGCGGGTGTTGATTATGTGGTGGCTTGCACGCCACCGATTCAGGGTGAGCCGTCCGCAGCGACGATTGCCGCGATGCACTTAGCCGGTGCGGACGAAATCTACATTTTGGGCGGTGTGCAAGCGCTCGCGGCAATGGCGTATGGGGCGGTCGGCATTGAGCCGGTCGATTTGCTTGTCGGCCCCGGCAATGCTTATGTGGCAGAAGCGAAGCGACAACTTTTTGGCGTCGTGGGCATCGATTTGTTGGCGGGGCCGACGGAAGTTTTGGTGATTGCTGATGAGACGTCTGACGTCGAAATCTGCGCGACCGATTTGTTGGGGCAGGCCGAACACGGCCCGACATCACCGGCTGTTTTTCTAACGACGAGTCGTGAGCTGGCCGAAGGGATCGAAGCCGAAATTGAACGGCAACTCGCCATATTGCCGACCGCCGATTTAGCCAGCGTCGCGTGGCGAGATTACGGCGAGGTCATTCTCGTTGACACTGACGAAGAAATGGTGCAAGTGGCTGATGAAATCGCCAGCGAACATGTCGAAGTGTTGACGCGCAATCCGCAATATTTCCTCGATAATATGAGAAATTACGGCGCGTTGTTTCTTGGGCCGCGCACGAATGTCGCTTATGGCGACAAAGTCATCGGCACCAATCACACATTGCCGACGAAAAAAGCGGCGCGTTATACGGGCGGCTTGTGGGTCGGCAAGTTCATCAAAACGGTGACGTATCAACGTGTCACCACCGACGAAGCTAGTGTGATGATCGGCGAATATGGCTCGCGTTTGTGCGCGATTGAGGGCTTTCTCGGCCACAAAGAGCAATGTGATTTGCGTGTGCGCCGTTACAAGGTCGAAGAATAAAGGCAACGCTATGTCAGACAACACGCTACAAAGCAAAGTCGTTCTTGTGACGGGCGGCGGCGGCGGTATTGGCAGCGCGATCTGTCGCCGTTTTGCGGACGCGGGCGCGTCAATCGTCATCACCTATAAGCGCAACAAAGACCAAGCCGAAGGTGTTGCCGCATCGTTGCGCGGCGGCAATCATCTCGTCTCACAAACGCCGGTCGATGACACCGACGCACAGACTCGGCTTGCCGAAGTTGTCGCGCAAAAGTACGGCAAACTCGACATTCTCGTCAATAACGCGGGCATCACCAAGCCTGTGCCTCATGACGACCTCGACATGCTCAGCGATTCACTCATCGATGAGATTTTTCGCGTCAATGTTCGCGGTGCGATTGCTTCGATTCGGGCGATGCGGTCGCTGCTTGAGGCGAGTGGTGATGGGTTGGTCGTGAATATCAGTTCGATTGCGGGGCGCACTGCTGTGGGGAGCAATGTGGCTTATTGCGCCAGCAAAGCGGCGTTGGACAATATCACGATGAGCCTAGCCCGCGCCTTAGCCCCGACGATTCGTGTCGTCAGCGTCTCGCCGGGTTGGGTTAATGGGGAATATGCCCAACGTATGCCGCCAGAAATCCTTCAGCAGCAGCGCGACTTCACCCCACTGCGGCGTATCGCCGAAGCCGAAGATGTCGCCGCCGCCGTTTATGCCGTCGCGACGCAGCTTCGCTTCACAACCGGCGCGATTATCCCGGTTGATGGCGGGCGCCCGCTTGGCTTGTGAATTTGCTGTGCATCCCCACCGAAATTCTTACCGACAATACGGCTTCGATTGGTTCGATTGACATATTGCCGTT
>RFIA01000122.1 GCA_003695675.1 Chloroflexota bacterium | reverse complement strand
TCACGACGTTCCGGGAAATGCTCGCCGATGTAATACGGCACGCCGATACAGACAAATTGAGGCATGATATGCTATCCTTTATGGTGCTTGAAACGGTTTACCTTTGCCATTTTCGAGAAGTTCGCTCAGGCTGTCGAGATAATATCCCCAATTATAATTGTAGACACCGTAAGTCACATCATCCAATTTCGTTATCACGGCGTGTGCAGCACAATTGTTCAAATTCGGAAAACGTTTTACTAAAAATATGTTAATTTATTCCTCATCCCATTCTCTGAATTGCACATTACGCTGAGTCAAATAGGGGCAATACGGTACTCCCTAGGCATTGTGCATCATCGTGCAAAGGAAGGAGGTCGCTCAATCGAGTGGCCTTTTTCGTTGTTTTCCCGTTGTTTTCTGCGATATGGTAAGCATTATGTTTAGCGATGTCATATAGGCTAAAGCCCATAAAAGGGTTTTTGTGTGACACCTTTTTATCATTATGAAAACCGTGCAACTTCGGGGGTTGGCACGGTTTTTATTTTTTTGAAGAGATGACGCCGGACAGCGCTCGATAAAATGCCTTGACAACCCGCCAGCATTTTGCTACGATGTGGCGCGTCTTCCAGCATAGCTCAATGGCAGAGCAATCGGCTGTTAACCGATGGGTTCCTGGTTCGAGTCCAGGTGCTGGAGCAGTCTGCAAGCACCCTGTCAATCAGGGTGTTTTTGATTCCATGCGGGTCAAGCGCGGTTAATGCCCGGCGTTCAACTCATAGATGATGCGCAAGCCATCGAGGGTCAACTCCGAGGCGATGATGTCAATGCCGGGGACATGCTGCTCGAATAGGGTCGCCAAGCCGCCAGTGGCGATGACCTTCGTGTCTTCCGAGTCGAGTTCATTTTTGATGCGCGTCAAGATGCCCTCAATCAGGCCGACATAGCCCCAGAAGATACCCGATTGCATGGCGTGAATCGTGTTGCGGCCAATCGCATTTGGTGGCGGTACGAGGTCAACTTTATGCAGACGCGCCGCCCGGCTGACGAGGGCATCATGCGCGAGACCGATACCCGGCGCAATCGCGCCGCCGATGTATTTGCCATCGGCTGAGACGACATCGAAGTTGGTCGATGTGCCGAAATCAATGACGACCGCCGGGCCGCCAAATAAATGACAGGCCGCCGCCGCATTCGCCAAGCGGTCGGGGCCAGCCTGCGCCGGGATGTCGATGGCGACTTTAACACACAATTTCACCTCATGCGTGACAATCAACGGCTGCACATGAATGTAACGCTCGACAAGTTCTGCAAAACGCCCGGTCAATATCGGCACGACACTGCTCATCACCACGCTGTCTACCGCATCAAAGCCGAGGCCAGCGCTGTTGAGAAAATTGCGCACGAGAACGCCGTACTCGTCCGCCATTTTTTCGTGGACAGTGCGAGCACGCCACGACGGATTCCACGCGCCGTCGCGCCATAAACCAAGATGAATATTGGTGTTGCCGATGTCAATCGCCAGCAGCATAATCAAATTTCACTTTCGATGCACCCGCTTCGACTACCGTTATTTAACCGCAAAGCGAGCCAGAACGCAAAGCGTTGGTCTGGCGGTTTGGCGCTGTTACAAAAATGTAGTGACGACCTGTTGACGGCGCTCTCATTTGTGTGATGTCTGATTCGGGTATATAGTTAGGGCATGTGCCAGCAGTCACGCATTGTTGGCGAGGCCTGTCGTTGTATCACACACAACATCAATATGTTCATATAGAATTGTATCCGCGGCAACGGCAGCTTGATTATCTTGTTGAATAGTATCGGAGAAAAAATTTATGTCGGAACCGTTTTTAGCTGAAGTGAGAATGGTCGGGTTTAATTTTGCGCCGCGCGGCTGGGCGCTGTGCGACGGCCAAATTTTACCCATCAATCAGAATCAATCGTTGTACTCATTGCTCGGCACAACGTATGGTGGCGATGGCCGGACATCATTCGCGCTGCCCGACTTGCGTGGCCGGACGCCAATTCATGTCGGGCAGTCAAATGGCGGCGCGTTTCATCAATTAGGCAGCAAAGGGGGCGAAGAAACCCACACCTTGACGGCTGCCGAGATGCCCGCCCATGACCACCAACTGCAAGGCACCGATACGGTCGCTGCTCAATCTGACGACCCGACGAATCATTTGCTCGCCAGCTCAAGCCAACCAGCCTATGGGCAATTTACAACGGCTGTCGCCATGGACCCAGCGAGTGTCGCCAATGCCGGTGGGGGGCAAGCGCATGACAATATGCAGCCCTATCTCGTCGTCAATTTCGTGATCGCGTTGCAGGGCTTGTTCCCATCGCGGAACTAAGGAGGATGTGCGATGTCAGAACCGTTTGTCGGTGAAATTAGAATGTTCGCGGGCAATTTTGCGCCGCGTGGTTGGGCATTTTGCGACGGTCAGTTGTTAGCCGTCTCGCAAAATGATGCGCTATTTTCGTTGTTGGGAACCATTTACGGTGGCGATGGCCGGACGACATTCGGCCTGCCCGATATGCGCGGTCGTATTCCTGTTCACGCCGGGAACGGTCCCGGATTGAGTCCACGTCGTTTGGGTGCTAAAGGTGGGCAAGAAAAAGTGACGCTGACCGTCAATCAACTGCCGAGCCACACACATCCATTAAATGCAACGCAAGGCGCAGCAACCGATACCCGACCGGTCGGCAATGCCCCAGCGCAATCCGCCGGTGCGGATATATGGAGCACACGCAATGTGGATGTCAACATGGCCACGCAATCGATCACGACTGTCGGTGGCAGCCAAGCACACACCAACCTCATGCCGTTTTTGTGTGTGAACTTCATCATTGCGCTCGTCGGCATTTATCCGTCCCGCCACTAAATCAAGCAGGAGAAATTTGAATATGTCAGAACCGTTTATTGCTGAAATCCGAATTTTTGCGGGGAATTTTGCGCCGCGTGGCTGGGCATTCTGCAATGGCCAACTGTTGCCGATTGCGCAAAATACAGCCTTATTTTCACTGATTGGCACGACGTATGGTGGCGATGGCCGGACGACAACCGCACTCCCCAATCTGCAAGGACGTGCGCCGATGCACCCCGGACGCGGGCCCGGTTTGACGTCTCGTCGACTTGGCGAACGCGGCGGTGTCGAAAGCGTTACACTCTCTGAGGCGCAAATGCCGAGTCATACGCACAGCTTGATGGCGACATCTGAAGATGGGAATCGCGGTGACCCGGCGGGGAATACGATAGCGCGTGGCACACCGATGTTCTTGCCGCCACCCCAATCAACAGGCAGTTTGGCGAATCAGACATTGCCAAGCGCCGGTGGCAGCCAAGCACACAACAATGTGCAACCCTTCCTCACGATGAATTTTATTATTGCGCTGGTTGGGTTGTATCCATCGCGCGGTTAGCCGATCATCTTTCAGGGCGGGTTGAATCGGCTCGCCCTTGTTTACTTTTGCAACAATTTGATTGTGTTCATGAACATTTCTTTCCGACCGATTACCGATGACGATATGCCATTTTTATCGCGGCTGTACGCCTCGACGCGAGAGGACGAGTTGGCAGCCACGCCATGGTCTGCGGACGAAAAAGCGGCGTTCTTGCAGATGCAATTCATGGCGCAGCACACCCATTATCACGAACATTATCCCGACGCGAGTTATGATCTTATTTTGGCCGACGGCGAACCGATTGGGCGTTTGTACATCGACCGGTGGGAAGACGAGATTCGCCTGATGGATATTGCCTTACTCCCTGAGCATCGCAACAAAGGACTCGGCACACGCTTGATGAACGACATTCTCGACGAAGCGCGGCAGAAAAAGCTCCCGGTGCGTATTCATGTCGAGAAGTTCAACCCCGCGCTGCGTTTATATCAACGGCTCGGTTTTTACGAATTGGAAGACAAGGGCGTCTACCTCTTCATGGAGTGGTCGCCCGACCGCAATCCACAATCGTCATAGGACAACTCACTCTCATGTCAGAAGCGCTAACCATCGATTCATTCGAACCGCTCATCAACGACGTATTCACCGTCACGTATGACGAAACGAAGACGCTCGAAATGACATTGATCGAGGTCAAACGGCTGAGCACAAAACGCCCGACAACCGACGCTCGGCTCACCGAAGAAGATGCGTTTTCGTTATTGTTTGAAACGACGGAGACCGGCTTTTATTTGCAACAAGCGATCTTCAAAGTGACGCATCCGAAACTCGGCGAGCAGCATATTTTCCTCGTGCCGCTCGGCCCGGGTGGCGGCGGGATGCACTACGAAGCCGTCTTCAGTTAGCCGCTTCGCATTTCATTTTTACGTTTGACCGTTGCTCACCCCACGCTTGCCCTGCGTCGCAATGTTTCTTCCACAATTTTGCATACAATGGTATCAAATTGAGGCCAAGCGGTTTAACAGCTTTTATTTTTAAGGGGCAGCGAATATGTTGAAGCACAGTATCAGAATTTTCGTATTCGTCGTATTGTTCGCGGGGGCGCGGTTTGTGTTGGCGGCGAATCATGCGCAAGAAACGATCACCACCGGCACGGCGACGATTGTTGGGCTGCACAATATTCTCATAGCGCACAGCGACGATGTGACGGCGGTCGCCTTCAGCCCGAACGGTCAACGTATCGCTTCAGCGAGCAATGACGGCACGGTGGTCGTATGGGACAGCGACGGCACAGTCTTGCTTCAATTCGAGAACGGGGCGCGGGTGTTCGATGTCGCCTTCAGTCCCGACGGCAACTCGATTGCGACGGGGGATGCAGCCGGTGTTGTGCAATTATGGAGCGCTGCGAGTGGTCAATTGACGGCGAGCCTGACCGGACATCGCGATAGCATTCCGTCGATTGCCTTCAGCCCCGATGGTGCGTTGCTGGCGTCGGGCAGCTTTGACACGACCGTGCGCGTGTGGAATATCGCGTCGGGCACACAACGTGTCGTGCTCAATGGGCACACAAATTGGATTTCGGATGTAGCTTTCAATGCGGACGGCACACTGTTGGCGTCGGGCAGTTTCGACGGCACGGCGCGGTTGTGGGATGTCGCCGCGGGTATAGAACGTGCTGTGCTCGTTGGGCACGGCGATGTGGTACGTCGCATCGCCTTCAACCCAAATGGCGACACCCTTGCGACCGTCAGTGTCGATGGCACAGCGCGGTTGTGGGATGTCGCGACGGGCAGCGCACGTGCGACGCTCGAAGGCCATGGCGATACCGTGTGGATGGGCATCTTCAATCCAACGGGGACGATATTGGCGACTGCCGGGCGCGACACAACCGTGCGCTTGTGGGACGCGGCCACGGGCACGCCGCTTGCTGTCCTCGAAGGGCATCGCGGCAGTGTGACGCGCATCGCTTTCAGTCCCGATGGCAATCTGCTGGCATCCGGCGGGGCAGACACAGCGCTGATTTTGTGGGATGTGGCTAGCGGCACACAATTGAATACGCTGCCGGGGCACACCGACACGATCACCGCCATCGCTTTCAATCCAATCGGGACGATGTTGGCAACCGGCAGCCGTGACCAATCGGTTTTGTTGTGGGGCGTGTTGCCCGGCGGCGAACCGTTGTTCTGCACGGTGACGAGTGACGGCAATGTCAACATGCGCGACGAACCGAGCACAAACGCCGTCGTCGCCGGTGTACTCGGCGGCGGGCAAGGCGCGACGGTTTCCGGTCAACGGCGCGGCGATGATGGTTTCGTGTGGTGGCGTATCATCAATGGCGCGTGGGTGCGTTCCGACGTCGTCGCCACAACCGGCGATTGCAGCAACGTGCCGGGTGTGTGAAGCGCTAGCATCGTCGCAATAAACGATATTCAACTGCTAATGTAACGTCAGTTTTGCTTAAGCAATTTCTGCGAGATTGGATAGGAATTTCGGCTCAAAATGTGCGGATAGCTAGGTTGTGTTGACATTTCAGCGCTTGATGAGGAATCAGGAGACGCCAAAGCAGAGCAATCGTGCTGTTGGGGCATTGCGTACTGTTGGGGCATTGCGTGCAATGCCCTGAAGGGTTTAGCTCGCTAAACCCCAACAAATGTCAACAGAGCCTAGACTCAGGGGGTACATAATTCATGAACGCTTTTAGGGGGTCGCCTTTAACGAACTCAGCACAGCGCGG
>RFIA01000121.1 GCA_003695675.1 Chloroflexota bacterium | reverse complement strand
TTGGGGCATTGCGTGCAATGCCCTGAAGGGTTTAGCAAGCTAAACCCCAACGATTGTCCCCTATTTTTGCATCAAAGCGCAAATGTCAACAGAGCCTAAGTCGTGGATGTGTGTTTCATGAGTCGTTTTGGCCACACCCGCATTAGAACAAAATAGAACAATTTGTGAAAAATGTAAATTTTTTACGTAAGACTTGACAAACCGCCAAAAACTAATATCATTAGTCATGAAGACTAACAGCATTAATCTTTACCATTTTCTGAGGAGGACATCATGTTGAACACACAAACGATGCAAAGCACACTTGACGCGCATACCGAAGCGGCACGCCGGATGAGTTATCAACAGATATTGTTACGCGCTGAGGGGGCCGTCGTCATGCTGGCGGCGCTAGCGCTCTATGCCGAGAGTGGGGCAGGGTGGGTATTATTCATTGCGTTATTGTTCACGCCGGACTTGGCCTTCATCCCATACATGGTCAACAAGCAACTCGGTATCACCGTTTACAACGCGGTGCATACCTATCTGTGGCCGGTCATTTTGGGGGTACTCGGCATCCTCGTCGATGCGTCATTGCTGACACACATCGCGCTTATCTGGGCGACGCACATCGGCCTCGACCGGATGCTCGGTTACGGCCTCAAGATGGATACCTTCAAAGACACACACATCCGCCGCGTGTGAATATGTCAGCCACAAGGACGCGGAGAGCGCAGGAAATTGACTTCACCTGCGCTTTTTGCTTCGAAGCGCTTGTCTGTGTTTAGCCGTGAATGTACACTCTGTGTATCAATTCAATTTTGGAAAAGGACAGCCGGACTCATGGACAGCAGCTTGCAAGCGCTCGTCGAGATGACGCGCACACTCGGCGAACCTCATCGCGATTACGTCATCATCGGCGAGGGCAACACATCGCACCGCATCGACGCCAACAGCTTTTGGATTAAGGCGAGCGGCCAACAAATGCACAACATCGAGGCCGACGGTTTCGTCGCCGTGCGCCTTGATGAAACCCTCGCCATCATCGACAATCCACCGCCGACGCGCGACGCCTTGCAAGCCGCGATGAACGCCGCCAAAATCGACGACAATCTGCCGACTCGTCCGTCCGTCGAAGTCACATTCCACGCCATGTTGTTGAGTGAGTGCGATGTGGCTTACATCGGGCACACCCATCCGGTCGCCGTCAATCAGATTATGTGCAGCGCTCGCGCCGAAGCATTCGCGGCCAATCGGCTCTTTCCGGACGAAGTCGTGTTATGTGGCCCGGAGTCGGTCTTCGTCGAGTATGAAGATCCTGGTTTACCGCTCGCCGTCATCATGCGCGAGCGAGTTCGCGCTTATATCGCGAAACATAACGAAGCGCCGAAAGTCATCTTGCTGAAAA
Source organism: Chloroflexota bacterium (assembly GCA_003695675.1). Lineage (GTDB taxonomy): Bacteria > Chloroflexota > Anaerolineae > Aggregatilineales > Phototrophicaceae. The sequence goes on along the minus strand of RFIA01000121.1, from coordinate 7,541 downwards.
ATCACGGCCTCATCGCCTTGGGGCAAACCCCGACCGAAGTGCTCAACATCACCGCCATGGCCGTCAAAGCGGCGGCGATTTTCGTCGGTGCGTGTGCCGTCGGTGGGCCGGTCTTCATGTCGCCGGAAGATGTAATGCACATCTACAAACGTCCAGACGAAATCTATCGCCGCCAACAATTTGTCGATTAGCACTTGTCGAAATGAGTGTGTATCAGGGGGCTTCACACGGTTGGCGACACACCCTTACGCCGATTGAGCCAACGTTTGATTTCGCCCACGATCAACACCGGCGATGTCGCCACGATGATCAGCAGCCATTCTTGCCACGACAACGGCACCGTGCGGAAGACCTCGCCGCCGAAAGTGACAAACACGATCTGCCCGATGAAAATCAACACAGCAATGATGAGAAAAGCACGATTCTCGCGCAGGTTCGAGAAGACCGATGTGTTCAAACCGAGTTGCTTGGCGTTGAACAGATTCCACAGTTGCAGCATGATGAACACCGAGAAGAAAAACGACAGCTCCTCTGTCGTGACGATTCCGTCGGCGCCGCGTTCAAAGTAGATGAGCAAGCCGAGCAATATCGCCACGAACGTCAAGCCGACTGTGAGAATCGAGCGCATCATGTGCGGGGTGATGATGAAGGCGTTGGGGTCGCGCGGTTTGCTTTTCATGACGACTTCGTTGGGCGGTTCGGTCGCGAGTGCCAACGCTGCGAAGGTGTCCATAATCAGATTGACCCACAACATCTGTGTGACGGTCAATGGCAATTCGACACCGATGAAGGGGCCAAGAAAGGCAATCAACAACGCCGTCACATTGATCGTCAGTTGGAACAAAATGAAGCGTTGAATATTTTGATACAGTGAGCGCCCCCATTTAATCGCCGAGACAATACTGCCGAACGAGTCGTCGAGCAGCACAATATCGCTGGCTTCTTTGGCAATCGATGTGCCGGTTTTGCCCATCGACAAGCCGACATTGGCATAATTGAGCGCCGGGGCGTCGTTTGTGCCGTCGCCCGTCACCGCGACGACTTCGCCATTTTCTTGCAACAATTGCACCAAGCGCATTTTATCTGCTGGGCGTGCCCGCGACATCACGCGGACTTTGGCCGCGATTTGCCGCGCATCGGGATTGTTTTGGATGAGGGTTTGAAATTCGTTGCCGGTTAAATGTTCGCCTTCGCCGATTTCGCCTTTTCCGCTGCCATTGTTCCAAAAGCCGATCTGTCGGGCGATGTCGAGCGCCGTTTCTGAACTGTCGCCGGTGATGATTTTGACACTGACTCCAGCGTCTTTCGTGACCGTGCGAATGGCGTCCGGCACTTCTTTGCGAATCGGGTCTTCGATGGCGACAAACCCCAACCACGCGAGTCCTTGTTGGTTGACAATCGTTTCGATGTCGCTCTCATCGGCAGCGACGGGCGTGTAGGCGAAGCCCAAGGCGCGCATCCCGCGCATTTGATAGGTTCTAATCTCGTCGAGAATGGCTTGCCGTTTGGCGTCGTCTAAGGCTTCACTCTTGTCGATGTCCGTCTGAATGCGGTTGCATCGTTCTAGGATGATTTCCGGCGCTCCTTTGATATGCAGCGCATTGGTTTGTGTGAGGGGGGACGCGCCAAGTGTCGCCATGTATTTGCGTTCTGTCGAGAACGTCAGTTGGCGTTTGATGCGGAAGTCTTTACGAAATTCGAGATAGTCGGGGTAATCTTCGCCGCGCTCTCTTTGTTCCTTCATCCATAATAGCAAGGCGCCTTCGGTGGGGTTGCCGAGAAATGTGAATTGGCCGTTGTCATATCCCAAATTGGCCGTCGAATTCGCGGCTATCGCTTCGGCGACGAGCAAATTGTTATCGCCATCGGCATTCATCGGGAAGATCGCCGTCTTGACCTGCATTTTGTTTTCGGTCAGTGTGCCAGTTTTGTCGGACGCGATGACGGTCGCCGCGCCAATCGTCTCGGTCGCGTGCATACGGCGGACGAGATTGTTGGCCGCCGTCATCCGCCGCATACTATAAGCCAAGCTGAGCGTGACGCTCATCGCCAAGCCTTCGGGCACGGCGACGACGATTATCGTCACTGCGACCATGAAGTAGCGCAGCATCATCTCGGCGGCGACTTCGGGCAACCATTCCGATGGCGATGCGGGGATCGCGCCGGTTGCGCTGCCAAGCGCCGCCCCAATCGCGAAGACGACCGCGCCCACAATGATCGGCACATACCACCGCACATCAATCAACCGCGCCAACCATGATGGCGGGGTGCGGTGGCGAATCTCATACGCATCGCCGACGATGGGCAGCCAAACCCGTCCAATCGCCAGCAGCACGCTGAGCGAAACGAGGCCGAGAAAAACATTCTGTTGGTCGGTTAAGGTCGCGCCCGTTTCAGGATCGATGATGCTGTTCGACACGATGCCGCGCGTCAGCAATGCCGTATAGGTGAGCGCCGCAAAGGTAAAGCCGACCACGCCGATGAGTTTGCTCAGGCGGTCGAGTTGTTGATTGAGGGGGGTGACTTCATCGGTGGTTTCGGTCGCGGCGCGGGCTGTTTTGCCGATTTCGGTCTCGTCACCAATAGCCGTCACCCGAATGACGCCGCGCCCGTCGGTGACGGTCGTCCCGCGCAAAACACAATTCGGCGGATAGGCACCTTCGGTTACAGCCACATTGGCCATATCAACTTCGATGGCTTTAGCGACGGGCACCGATTCGCCGGTCAAGCGCGACTCGTCAATTTCGAGCGACACCGCCTCCAACAATTCGCCGTCAGCGGGCACTGCCTCGCCGAGTTCGATCAATACGGCGTCGCCCGGAATCAAGTCGCGGCGTGGCACGGTTTTGAATTTGCCATCGCGAATCACTTTGATGGGCAAATCGTCATTGACTTGATTGAGGACCTCAAAAGCGCGATTGGCGCGATATTCGTTGATGAAGGCCAGGGTTGTCGCCAACAACACGGCGACGATGATGCCGATACCTTCGACAAATTCGCCATCGACTGCGCCGACGATCAGCGCGACCGCCGCCGCAATCAGCAAAATACGAATGACGGGATCATCAAATTTGCTGAGGAATAACTTCCACCACGGATCTCGTTCAGGGGGGGACAGGACGTTCCATTTATCCGGATGTTTCCGGTGAAATTCTTGAACTTGTTCGGTCGTGAGACCGGATTGTAAAAGCTCGTTGTCAAGTTTGACCACGTTGATAGACACTCCATTAGGCATTCAAAAAGCCTTGCTAAAGTAACAGCTCAGGTTACATCTCATGAAAAAGCAATACACAGGCGCAAAAGACACGAAGGACGTTAACGAAGATACAAGCTCGTCCTTCGCGTCTTCTGTGTCTTTGCGGTTTGATAGTCTTTATCTGCCCGCTCGTAAGCTGGGCAATTATCTTGCAAAAGCAAGTATCACAATAAACATTGTAAGATGTCTTTTAGTATGTTAGACAGCGTGTATCGTCATTTCTGCACAAAATTCTGTGTAAGATTCACAAACCTATACAAATATTTAACATATTGGACAGAAGTTCTAAACAATATTTCAACCTTCCTCAAATCAAGCGAGAAAATCACCCCAACATTTCACTATAAAGGATTTTGACTTGAAAAAACCCCCAAAAATTGGGGGGAGTGGTGATTGCGAGCAGTATTTCACTCCTCAAGTTGCCACACGGCATTTTCGATGGTGCTGTCAACATATTTGAGGAACTCGACGGCCTCATCGCGGCTGTCCACCGCTCGATAGCGTTGTTGGACAGTTTGCGCCATAATCGACGTTATCATCAACACGAGCGGATTGTCGGATTTGACGATGATCGTCCAGCCAAATTTGGGATGACCGAGATGCGGCAAGGACTGCCGACCTTTGCCAACGTGGGTCGGGATGGTTTGTGCCTCGCTGAAGTCGACGATATTATGCACGAGCGGCCCTTCGCCTTCTTCGAGATAGCGGCGCATAGCGGCGCTTGCGCCCTTGAAGTCGTCCAGCGACACATCGTCATAATAACGAACATAAACGACCCGTTTGTCCACACACCACTTTGCTTCAAAAGCCATTCATACCTCCTTCAAAAATCATGAATCACACCAATTTTGTGGGCAATCACGATGCAGCAAACGGGGTTGATTGCCCGGTCGTCACCGACATGTAATTATTTTACCCATTTATTGTTTCAGGCAGCCTTGATATTTGGTTTCATATCTAACGGATATGAATTTTTGCTTTTTCTTGGCGATTTTGGCGTCTTTCGATTCAATCCGTGTTATTTTCAGAGGGGCGCAAAGTTCGATTTGATTTGAAATATAGAGGCAATCGAGAGTATACTGCATGATAAATATGCCGATAGACTTCATGATAATGTCAGATATTTATTTACCTGACCGCATCGACCTCAGTGGGAGATATTTTCATCATGAGCGATACCCCTCCGCAAAGTCTCCGAGACTCAATCGATGAAAAAGATTGGCAGCAAACGCCGCAAGCTGTTCGCGAATTCATCACCAAGCAGGAATTGAAAATCAAGCAGCTTGAACATCGAGTGAGCGATTTGGAGCGCAAGGTGAGCAGCAATGTGCGGACGAATCCCTTGCCCGACTTGTCCGACGATCCTCGCTTGCCCGGCAAAGAGGCTGCCCAAGCCATTCAAATGCGCGAGGGGATTCCGCTTGAAGCGCTGCCGGAAAAAGGTGTGTTGCAATTTCATGTGCTGGGCCACACGCAGTATCACGTCCATCGCTTCAAAGGCCCGACCATCTTAGGACGCCGCGACATCAGCCAGCCGAGCGATTCAGAAAACCTCGTCGATTTTTCGACGTACTTCGCGCAGTCGCTCGGTGTCTCGCGGCGACACGCATTGATTGATTTTGAAGGGGGTTATTATGTGCTGCGAGATTTACGCAGCATCAACGGCACATATCTCAATTATGAACGCCTTGAGGCCGAAAAACCATATCGCCTCAAAAGCGGCGATCAAATCAAACTCGGCAAATTGATTTTGTTCATCTACTTCCAACACGAAGACCCGAATAAGACGAAGCCGAAAAGACCGGACGAACTCTATAAGCCGGAACAACGCGCTAAGACTGAACAAGCTAAGCCGAAACAAGAGGACAAAGACAAAGAATAGACGAGCAAACGCCCCCCATTTTATTTTCATGAATTTTGTAAATTTTTGCGCAAATAGGGGCGCTTACCGTGTGCAACAAAGTGCTTACCATGCTGAATCGCCTATTTTGGTAAGCAGGGTGTTGTTTTTGGTAAGCGATGCTTTTCGGTAGATTGATGTCAACAGATTGAAGACTCTCTACACGGAGCTACCGATGCCCATCGAAGTTAACTGGCTTGACAACCAACAAACCATCATTTGCTTGACGTTTCACGGTCGTTGGAATGTCACCGATTTGCGAAGCGCTTATCAATATGCGCATCAAATGATTGAAACACGACACCATCAGGTTGATTTTGTCCTCGACCTGCGCGACAGCGAAACGATGATTAGCGCAGCCCTATCATTTTTCAATCAGCTTGGGATTGCTACAGCGCCGTTGAATCGCGGCGCCACCGTCGTCGTGGGCGACACGATTACGAATCGAATCTGCTACAGCCTCATGCTCAGGCTGCATCCGATTGCTATACAAAATCTCGACTGGCAATTTGCCACTTCTGTGCGCGAAGCACGCCATCTCCTCAGCAAACAATACGCATAATGCAGCCCTCAACCTACCAAAAGAATAGGTGACCTAGCCGTATTTCCGGGTCGGCACTGCGCTAACAGGCGTTCTGCCGATGTCGCCATTTCCTGTACAGTGATGAAAACGCGAAATTTGCGTCTTTTGCGACTTTGCGCTTTTGCGTCATTGTTCGGCTTCTATGCAAGGAACAGGAGAGGATTTCATGAGCGACACTTTATCGGCGTTATCAAACGCCATGGCGGCAACGGTCGCGCAAGCCGGCCAACATGTTGTGCGCGTCGAGGCGCGGCGACGCTTGCCCGCGACGGGGATTGTGTGGTCGGGCGACGGCATCATCGTCACCTCGAATCACGTCGTCCGCCGCGACGACCGTATTCACGTCGGCTTGCCGAATGGCGACAGCTTGCCCGCCACGCTCGTCGGGCGCGACCCGACGACCGATGTCGCCGTCGTCAAAGTCGAGGCGAGCGACTTAAGCGCCGCGTCGTGGGTGTCGTCTGAGCAGCTCAAAGTCGGGCATCTCGTGCTCGCGCTCGGACGACCGGGACAAACCGTGCAGGCGACACTCGGCGTCATCAGTGCGCTCGGCGATGGTTGGCAGACGTCGGGCGGCGGACGTATCGACCGCTATCTGCAAACCGATGTCGTCATGTATCCGGGATTTTCTGGCGGGCCGCTCGTCGGCGCGGGTGGGCAAGTCGCCGGGTTGAACACATCGGGTTTGTTGCGCGGTGTCAGCATGGCGCTGCCAAGCGAGACGATTGCGCGTGTCGTCAACACCTTGCTGACGCACGGTCGTGTCCGGCGCGGCTATCTCGGTGTCGGCGCACAAGCGGCCAAATTGCCGCACGATGTGGCCGAAGCCGTCGGCCAAGAAACCGGCTTGCTGCTCGTTTCGGTCGAAGAAGGCAGCCCGGCACAAGAGGGCGGTCTGACAGTCGGCGACATTATCATCGCGGTCGATAACGAGTCCGTGCAAAATCTCGGCAATCTGCTGTCGATGTTGACCGGCGACCGAGTCGGCAAAACGGCGTTGATCGGCATCGTGCGCGGCGGGCAGCCTCAAGAATTGCCGGTCACTATTGGCGAGCGCGAGTAGGGTAGGTCGGCGATGACGACGATTTGGGAACAAATCAACACAGCGATGGCGCAAACCATCGCGCAGGCACAGGCGAGTCTCGTGCAAATTGGGCGGCACGAACGCGGGGTCGGCGCGGGCGTGCTTTACAATCGTGACGGCATCATCATCACGAATGCGCATGTTGTCCGCGATGAGGTGCGGCACAACATCGTCATGCCCAACGGCGAGACCGTGACCGCCGAACAAGTCGCGCAAGATGATGTCTACGATTTGGCGGCGCTCAAAGTGCAGGTCGCTGAGATTGAGCCGATTGAACACGGCGACTCGCGCGGCTTACAACCCGGTCAACTCGTCTTCGCGCTCGGTCATCCGTGGGGCATCACGGGGACGACGACCGCCGGTGTCGTCATCAGCGCAGAAGAGCGCCTCACCGACCGCGCTGGGCACACCCATCCGATGATTGCCGTCAACATCCATCTGCGACCGGGCAATTCCGGCGGGCCATTGATCGACTCAAGCGGGCGGCTCGTCGGCATCAACACGGTGATGACCGGCGCTGAGTCCGGCATGGCGATCCCGGCGCATCTCATCGCCCAATTCATGCAAACCGTGACGCAGACGATGATCGTGTGAACATTCGCCGTCGAACCAATCCGATACGACACACAGACACAAACAGCGCGATTTGTGCCTGTGTGCTTTCAATGCGAGGGTAGGGCAGCCCATGACCCGCGTCAATCGGGTCATATCAATCAGT
>RFIA01000120.1 GCA_003695675.1 Chloroflexota bacterium | reverse complement strand
GTTTTTGATTGCGGCTGTAATCATTTCGATCGGCTTATTCAATGACTACAGAACATCTGTAGAGTCTTTCACACTTTCGCACATCATATCTGAATTTTATTCCAATCTTGGGTCTGAATTTTTGGGTATTGGAATTACCGTAATCATTATCGAAGGATTGAATAGAAGGCGTGAAAAAGAAAGATTGAAGCAGCAATTGATCCGAGAAATGAGCAGCAATGACAACGGATTTGCTGTGCGTGCTGTTCGCGAGTTATGTGCTGAGGGATGGCATAAAGATGGGACGCTCCGAGGAATCAACTGTAAGCGAGCTGATTTAACAGAGGCTGACTTAACAGACGCTGACATGGAACAAGCAAATTTCACCGATGCCAAACTCGTCAAAACAATACTTTCGAACACGAAATTAATGGGTGCAATCTTGAATCAAACTGATCTTAAAGGAAGCATCTTAACAAAGGCGAATTTGTCCGGCGCTCAATTGCGAGATGCTGATCTTGAAGATGCCATTCTCGTTTCTGCTGATTTGAAAGGTGCTAACTTGCTCGATGCCAATCTTAAAAATTGTGATCTGACTAGGGTAAAATGCGATGAAAATACAAAATTGCCCGATGGCCAATTTTGGAATACTAACATCGATATGAAATACTTCACTGACCCAAAGCATAAAGACTTTTGGCGCAGCCCTAAGGACTATTCACCAGCACATGATGATGAGGCAGATGTAGAGAATGACCACAAGAATGAAACACCTTATAAGTTAGTGTGTCCAGTATATGACCGCATGGAAAAAACGGATTGAATCGTTTTTCGGCGGCGCGGCGACTCATCCATTGCACGCAAGCAGCACCATCAGCACGAGTCGAGATGTCAATTCCGGCATCCTCAATCCCAAGCCGGATTATGGCCCGCAACCCGACCCCGTCACTTTGCCCACGCCCATCACCCGCAAGGTGCTGATGATTACGCATGACCCGGTATTGCATACACAAGGTGGAAAAACGCTCAAACAATATTTCAATTGGTATGATTCTGATGAACTCGCGGCGGCCTATATCGATGATGTGCATTGGGCGAGTTACGGTTATATCAAATACAACATTGTTGAGCGCATCGTCGTTGACGGCTACCCGGTCAAGCGCGATGGCTTTCGTTATGATGAGCGCAGTTACCTCGACGCATGGCGCACACGCAAATTTCATGACCCGGATGGCGTCGATTATCTCGCCCTCGTCGCTGAATTTGAGATGATCGAGAAAATCAATAGTGGTGCGATTGACGAGGTGTGGTTGTTCGGGCATCCCTACGGCGGTTATTACGAGTCGATCATGGCCGGGCCGGGCGCGTTTTGGTGTAATGCGCCGCCCTTGACCGGCACGGAACATGCCGAGCGCCGCTTCGTCATCATGGGCTTCAACTTTGAGCGCGGCGTCGGCGAGATGCTCGAAGACCTTGGCCATCGCGCCGAGTCGATGCTGCACAAAATCTACGACGGTATTCATGGCGATACCAATTTGTGGGAACGATTCACCCGTTACGACAAGACGCATCCCGGCAATGCTGAGTGCGGCAATGTGCATTTTGCGCCGAACAGCGACCGCGACTACGATTGGGGCAACCGCCGACGTGTGCCGAGTCGTTGCGATACATGGTACCGCTTCCCCGATTTAAGCGGCGAACCCCGCATGGTCGATGCCTCTGAGTGGGGCGACGGGCACATCCGGCTGCATCATTTGTGGTGGTTGCGGCACATCCCCCACGTCACCGGCAAAAGCGACGGCATCTCTCATAATTGGTGGCAATATATTATCGACCCGAATACCATCAAACCAATTTAAGCGTCCTTTGCCGTTTTCGCACACAAACGGTAAACTATATCAGCTTTCGGGCTTTCAGCATTTCAGCTATCAACTTCAGGATATCTATATGCTCACCATTATTGAAAAAATTGCTTTTGTGATTCTCGCGTTGTTTTCGCTTGGCGCGACCTATCAAGGCTTCGTCGAGATGTACGCCGTCATCAATCGCGGCGGCGGCAAGCTGCATCTCGACAACTTGCCGCGCCGGATGATAACCGCATTGTATGTGTACCTCAGCCAACGCACATTGCGCAAAGCGCGTCCCTTGACGAGCCTGCTGCATCTTGGTGTGGCGTGGGGGTTCACATTTTACTTCCTCGTCAATCTCGGCGATGTGCTTGAAGGGTACATCCCCGATTATGAATTTCTCGGCACAGGCGTCGTCGCCGATGTGTATCGTTTGCTCGGCGATGTGTTCAGCGTCGCCGTGCTCGTCGGCGTTGTCTATTTCATCTTGCGGCGTCTCGTGTTGACGTCGAAACGCGAATTGCAATTTCATGACAATGTACTGCTGCATCCCAAAGTCGCGTCCGGCGCAGTCCGACGTGACTCACTGCTCGTCGCCGGATTCATCCTCGTACATGTTGGGGCGCGCTTTCTCGGCGAATCGGTCGCGGTCGCGATGGAAGGCAGCGACCCATTTCAACCGTTCGCTGGTACAGTCGCGCTGTTATGGGGCGGCGTCGGCGAAGGGACATTGAATGTCCTCGTGCATGTGTGGTGGTGGATTGGTCTCGGTGCCATCGCCTTGTTCACCCCCTACTTCCCACATACCAAACACGCCCATCTGTTCATGGCGCCGCTCAATTTCTTGACGCGCCCGCAGCGCACAGCGCTCGGCGCGCTCGAAGCGCTCGACTTTGAGGACGAATCGATTGAACAATTCGGCGCGAACAAAATCGAGCACCTCGCCAAGACACAAATCCTCGACGCTTACGCCTGCATCATGTGCAATCGCTGTCAAGATGTGTGCCCGGCGTATGTCACCGGCAAAGAACTGTCGCCGTCCGCGCTTGAGGTCAACAAACGTTACATGATTAAAGATCAACTCAAAGCATTGGCGAGTGGCGAAGAGAGCGCATTCTCGCTGCTCGGCATGGCGATCAGCGACTCGGCGTTGTGGGCGTGTACATCGTGCGGCGCGTGCATCGACGTCTGCCCGGTCGGGAATGAGCCGATGTTCGACATCATCGACATCCGCCGCGATGCCGTCTTGATGCAGAGTGAATTCCCCGCGGAGTTACAAGGCGCGTTTGCAGGCATGGAGCGGCAAGGCAATCCGTGGCAACTCGGCGAACCGCGTTTCGCATGGGCGGACGACATCGACATCCCCGTGCCGACCGTCGAAGAAAATCCCGACTTCGACGTGCTCTTTTGGGTCGGGTGCGCCGGGAGTTACGAACAACGGGCGCAAACGACGACTCGCGCGATGGTACGCATCATGCACGCTGCGGGCGTCAACTTCGCGGTGCTCGGCAATAACGAACGCTGTACCGGCGACACCGCCCGTCGTGCAGGCAACGAATATCTGTATTTCGAGATGGCGTCGGCGAATGTCGAGCTGCTCAACGACATCGCGCCGAAACGCATCGTCGTCACCTGCCCGCATTGCTTTCACAATCTCGCCAAAGAATATCAGCAATTTGGCGGGCATTACGAAGTCGTCCATCACACGGAATTCATCGAAGAACTCATCGCGCAAAATAAATTGCCGCAAAATGCACGCCCGAATACATGGAGCAATGTCACCTTCCACGACCCGTGTTATCTTGGGCGACACAACGGCGTCACCGAAGCGCCGCGCAATGCTCTGACCGCGATGGGGGCGCCACTCGTCGAGATGGCACGCAATCGCTCGAATTCGTTCTGCTGCGGCGCCGGCGGTGCGCAATTCTGGAAAGAAGAAGAACACGGCAGCGCACCCGTCAACATCACGCGCTACAACGAAGCGAAAGATACCGGCGCTGAGACGATGGCCGTCGGTTGCCCGTTCTGTATGCGCATGTTCGAGGACGCGAGTCAAGCCGTCGGTGACGGGCCGCAGGTCAAAGATGTCGCCGAGTTGATTGCCGAGCGGCTTCCATAAAATAGAAATGATCTAAACCGCAAAGACGCAAAGGGCGCAAAGAAAATTCAGTTGGGGCATGGCGTTCGCGATGCCCTGTTGGTCGTTCACCCTCACATTGTCAATTTTGTCGTCAATGTCACAGGTATTCAGCCGATTAGCTTCTCAGCATGTCAGCTCATCAGGTGCTGATTTTGTATTACAGCAGACAAGTTGAAATTAATCAGGGATTGAGATGAAGACGAACGAGCAGTCAATGCCCTCCAACGGACAGATGGCAAATTCGTCAAGCTCGGCACTTCCACGATGGCGATACATTTCATTACGACTGCGTTAGACGACTGCATTAGAGCAATCGATTCGCCTCACGGGTCTCTTTGCGAGGCTGGTTTCATTCCTGATTACAGCGCCATTCGCCTGCGACACAAATCGAGCGCGGCCTCGTTAATGTCGATGCCAATCCACCGGCGCTTGAGTCGCTGCGCTACCGCGAGTGTCGTGCCGCTGCCACAAAACGGGTCGAGCACGAGGTGGCCCTCATTGCTGCTCGCCATGATGATTCGTTCGAGCAGCGCTTCCGGCTTTTGCGTCGGATAACCGAGCACCTCCGCTTGATTGCCACGCAGCGCGGCGATGTCCCACACATCGCGCATCCCGACCATCGTGTAATACCCGTTCTCGTCTCGCAAAATATCGACATTGTTGAAGCCATAACGATGACTGAGGCGCGATTTTTCTTTTTGTGGATTGAAGGTGTACTCGGCAGACTT
>RFIA01000119.1 GCA_003695675.1 Chloroflexota bacterium | reverse complement strand
GCGCACATCGTCCGTCAAGAAAATATTGAACGAAAGATGCCCAGTTGCGTCGGCCACAATCGTCGGGCGCATAATCAGAATGCCGCTGGGTTGCAAGCCAAGCGCCACGTAGGACTGCCCCGTACCAACCTGTCGCGTGGTCTGCAACCCTTCGACCGGTTGCAAACGCCCCAACACCCGCGCAAGTTCTTGAAAACGCGGTCGCAAGGCAATTTCAATCGGGCCATAACTCGCCGAAATAGCGACATAGCCACCTTCACGCCGCATCGCAAGATGCGGACACATCACATTATCTTTGGCCGAAATACTGATGATACCGGACTGCTCATTGATTTCGACATGATCCAAAGTTTCAAAATTGCGCATCAGATTAACTCCCTAATCCCCAATATGCCGCTTTAGAGATGCGAGTATAGCATACTTTGAGGCCGTATATTGTAACAATTTTCACAAGAGAAGCCAAATTTGTTGGAAACAGGCATTGGCATCGTCGGAGAATATGCGATAATTTTCACAAACTCATCTGAGATATTGAGGTTGCGTTGTCAAAAAAACGATTGTTTGTGTTGCTTGTATTGGTGGTATTCGCCGTCGCTGCCTGTAGCCGTGCGGATGACCCGCCTATTGTCATCAAAGATGTGTGGGCGAGACCGGGCAGCGCACAACGCCCCCCGGCGGTCAGCGCGATATATATGACGATTGAGAACAACACGTCAAGCGACGACCGCCTGTTGCGCATCGAAACCGATGTGACCGCAATCAGCGAAATCCATCAGACGACGATTGCCGACGACATTGCACGAATGCGCCCGCTTGAAGATGGTCTCGAACTCCCGGCGAATGAAACGGTGATACTGGAACCGGGCGGCACACACATCATGCTCATGCAATTGCAACGCGACCTTGAAGTCGGCGATACATTTGCGATAGCGTTGCAATTTGCGTCCGGCGCGACGATGACGGTTGATGTGCCGGTGCGGGAACAAAATTCGTAATGAATGCTATGCAAGGTCAATTGCGATGAATACTGTGATACGCCCTCCGCAAAATAAAACCGTGCGCTATGTCGTCCTCGCGTTGCTGACTGTCAGCATGACGTTGACGACGATTATCACATTCTCTGTCACTCGCGATTTTCTGACGGCGCGGCTCAACGATGACACCCCAACCGGGTCTGTCGCTCGCGTCTTCCAACCGCCGCAGCGCGTCCCCGACTTCACACTGACGAGTCATCGCAATGAGCCGATTAGCCTCAGCGATTTTCGCGGCGATGTCACCGTGTTGTTCTTCGGCTATACCCATTGCCCGGATGTCTGCCCGACGACGTTGGCGGATTTTCGTCAGGCGAAGCAAGCGCTCGGCGACGATGCCGATGATGTACGCTTTGTCTTCATCAGTGTCGATGGCGAACGCGACTCGTGGATTGCAGTGCAAGAATATCTGCGCCATTTCGACGACGATTTCATCGGCATGACCGGCGACCCGGCAGAGGTGCGCCGTATCGGCGAGCCATTCGGCTTATTCTTCGCCTATCTTGAGGAATACGATGCGTTTGGCAATTATCTGGTTGACCACACGGCGTCATCATTTGTCATCGACCGTGCGGGACGTTTGCGCTTGAGTTTCGCTCATGGCACCGCGCCCGACGACATGGCCGCCGCATTGCGCCGCATCCTCGCCGAAGACAATGACCTGCGCGAGACATTCTTATTCGACGAACCGCGTCCGCTTGACGATTTCACGCTGACGAATCATCTTGGCGAGGCGATGCGCTTGTCCGATTTGCGGGGCCGCCCAACATTGTTGTTCTTCGGTTATACGCATTGCCCGGATATTTGCCCGACGACACTGAGCGAATTCACAGTCGTCAAACGCGAACTCGGCACGGCGGCGGATGATGTCAATTTTGTCTTCGTCAGTGTCGATGGTGAACGCGACACCCCCGCCGTCATCGCGGATTATATCGGCCAATTTGACGCAGACTTCATCGGCATGACGGGTGTGCCGGATGATGTTCGCGCTATCGGCGAAGATTTCAATTTGTTCTTCGAGTATCAACGTGCTGATGTGAACGGCGATTATCTCGTTGACCATAGCGCGTCGTCATTTCTCATCGGCGCAGACGGGCAATTTTATGGCGCATTCCCCTACCAAACGCTGCCAGAAGACATCGCTGCAACATTGAGGATATTGCTCGACAGTTGATTGAACGCGCTAGATGTCGAGTATTTTTGCCCAAAATGGCGGGATCATCCCTTGTTCAATTTCCCTCCACATTTCGACCCAAGTCTCTACCGCCGACTCATCGTCGCGCGCATCTGCAAGATTGATGTTGAGCGCCATCAGCAAATCCAATTCAAGATAATGCAGTTCGGAGCGCTGTGATATTTCTTGAATAATCTCTAGTGCATTGTCCAATTCGCCATCTTCAATTAGTTTCCACACCTGCATACCGCGTGCCAAAAACGCATCGGGATGGACTTCGTTCATTGGGTTCACGTATGCTTCAAGTTCTGTCGTGTCCGCTTCAGTCATCGCCATGATGAGCGATTTGAAATACATGAAGACGAGATGATTGGGGGACTTTTCGAGCGCTTTAGCGATGGCATCTTCGCCAGCTTCTATTTCGGCATTGTAAACAGCTTCGATTGCCCGTTTGTAATCATCTGCTAATTTTTTGGATATACCGATCCGCTTGTCATCTGAATGGATTTGATAACCAAATGTGACGATTTCTGTCCGTTCGCCGTCAATATAAACGGTCACTTTTTTGTTTGATTCGATTTGACCATGTTGTGCGGCAAATTGCAGCGCTAGCCTGCGATGTTCGTCTGTGCCAGATTTTCCAAGTGCAAATTCAACCAAGCCGGGAACAGGATAAACACTAGCGATGCCCAAAATCATTTCTCGTGTTTCCCGGTTGCCGTACTTTAACATAAGGGCGAAAGTCACTTCCAATTCGGGCAATGTTTTGATCAGCTTTTTGATCTCGCGTAAAAAAGTTTCCTCTTTGGAAGATTTCACGCCTTTCTCTGCCACTTGTGCCATCTGTTGTGCCCATTTCATCGGCATCCACTGATACATCGGAAAATACCACGCACCATTGCGTTGGCCTAATGGCAAAACACTATCGGTCAGGTTGTCGCGAGCGATAGTCATCGATGGGTTGGCTGAAAGCGCCTTGCCCCACAACTCGCGTGCTTTGTCCACATTCCCAGCATGAGCATGAGCCGTAGCAGCAAAATGCAGCGTATCACTGCGCAACTCATCAGGCACGCCAAGTTCATCATACATTTCTATGGCCTGCTCAGACAATTTAATAATCGTCTCATACTCATCTATATAGGCGAATGTTTCGAGCATTTTTTCCCATAAATCAACATTATCGACGCTATTCGGCACGGTGTCACGCAGACGATTGAAGATGAAATTCGCTTCTTCGTCCCGCCCCAAGCGAATTAAATATTGTGCCGAGTTACACAATGCGTGGATATTATCTGCATCCCGTTCAAGAACTTGCTGCGAAATCTCCAAGGCACGCTTCAGGTCGCCTTCAAGGGCGTATGACAGGCTAATATTGTTGAGTGCAGGCTCAGGTTGGGAGAGATGCTTCACAACAGACTGCAAAATATCGCGCCCTTCTCGAAAATAGCCTTCCGAAACTAGCACTTGCCCCGCTTCATATTGTGCGATGTACTCAATCTCGTTATTTTCAGAAAGCTCATCAATGTCTAGCAAGGCGTTGCATATCGGTATGACCGCTTCATGAAGCTCCCGGATGTCATCAATATTCGGGCTATCAGGCCAGTGATCGATGTAATGTTTTGTGTATACATAATTTGAAAACGGCATGGCGAGACTCACAGTTGTCATCGCCAAATTATAATAATGTTGTGGTTCGTTCGGCTCTAATTGAGCGAGATTACGCGACGCATACCAAACACCAAAATAATCCTCAAGATTAAACGCAACCTCAAGCATGAAGCCCCACCCCTCGACCGCTCGTGGATTGCGCTGAACAAACGTCAACAACAAATCATAGGCTTCTTCTAGCTGTCCACGCTCGACGAGGACTGCAATTTCGCGCAGGTTGCGCATTTCTTTCCACTTGAGCGGCTTTGGTTTCCCTCGTGATGATCGCTTCTTCACCATAGCTTGTTCCTTCAAAATTCCTTCAAAAAATGATATGTAGAGAAAATCCTACATGAGAATGTACTTTAGAATTTCGACCACTTGTTCCGGTGTTTCGGCGACAGCAGCAGCGGCAGCGTCCACCTCTTTGAGCGCGTGTGTGTGCTCTGGTGGATGCAAGACAATCAACGACTTCCCTTTTGCGACAGCATAACCGGCATCGAAAGCGGCGTTCCATTGTCGATACTTTTCGCCGAATTTAACCACAACGACATCTGCCTTATCGATGCCATGGCGAATACGGATTGCATTGATTTTCGCCGCCTTGTGATCTTTCCAAAAGGATTTCTCTTCGCCGCCCAATATATTGACGCCAACATGATCGCTGGCATCGTGGTCGGTGATGGGTGTTAGAACTTCAATCGGCAGATTGTTATCTTGAATACCTTGCCTGATTTGCTCACGCCAATCGCTATGAATTTCACCGGACAGGTAAATGGTTAATTGCATCCTACGTCCTCTCACACATGCTAAGATTGCCGCCACACACGCGGCAAAATACTCGTCACGACTTCGTAATTAATCGTCCCCAACCATGCGCCAATTTGCTCTGCTGTAATATATGCTTGCCCCTGTTTGCCGAGCAAAACGACTTCATCGCCAATGGCGACATCCGCGATATGGCTGACGCTGATGGCGGTCTTCTCCATGCTGACACGCCCGACAAGCGGCGCAGGCTGCCCATGTACGAGGACATGCCGCCATGTCTGCGGCGCACGGCGCAGCCCGTCCGCATAGCCAACGGGGATGATCGCGATGCGTTCCTCCGATTGTGTGCGATAGGTGTTGCCATAACCCACAGGATGACCGGCGGGGAGTGTCTTCACCTGCGCAATCACCGTTTTCCACGACATGACGGGGCGAAAAGTCGGCGGCACAGCGACGGTCTTCGATGGCGACAATCCATACATCGCGAGACCGACACGCACCATATTGAAATGATTGTCCGATGATGCCAATGTCGCGGCAGAATTGGCCGCATGATAGTAATGAAAAGCGTACCCTGCCGTCTTCAAGTCATACAAGATGCGTCTAAAATTTTCAGCTTGTTCGTCGGTATATGCTGACCGTTCATCCGCAACCGAGAAGTGGGTGTAGATGCCTTCCAACTCAAGATGTGGCAGTGTAGCAACCGCCTCAACAAATGCAACTGCCGCGCCATTGACGACACCAAGCCGCCCCATACCGGTGTCCACTTTGATATGCACATTGAGTCGCCGCCCCATCTGCGCCGCGAGGCGATTATATGCCTCCGCGAGAGCGAAATCATATAACGTCAGTGTGATGCCTTGTCGCACGGCATCGCCCACAAGGGCGACCGGCGTGTAACTCAAGACGAGTATCGGCGCCGCAATCCCCGCGTCCCGCAGTTCAAGCGCTTCGACCATCGACGAAACACCGAGATAATCCGCACCATTGCGCAAGGCGACACGGCTCACAGCGACAGCACCGTGCCCATATCCATTGGCTTTGACGACGGCCATCAACGTCACATCATCGCCGACGATTTGCTTGAGTTCGCGGACATTTACAGCCAGCGCATCGAGATCAATCTCAACCCGACTCGGGCGAAGAATCCACTTATCTGTTCGTATCATAGCAAGCCAGTATAGCATCTTAAACGTAAGCCTGCTATGAGAAAGGTTGTCCAAAGTCTGATATACTTTGATGGCGTGTTAGCGTGTCAGCTATTCAGTCTGTCAGCGTATCAGCATGAGAAAATTTTGGCATCTTTTGTACTTTTGTGATTTACTGCATGTCGATTCGCTCAGGCAAGCTGTGCAGTTATGATTGATGTTCAATACCCGCCAACCAACAATGCGCATAAAATAGATACTATGTCATTTGAATTTGAAATTATCGCAACACACGGCAATGCCCGCGCTGGAATATTTCACACACCACACGGCGATATTCCAACGCCGGTCTTCGCGCCGGTCGGTACACAAGCAACCGTCAAGGCCATCATGCCGCGTGACCTCGCCGAACTCAACGCGACACTCGTGCTCGCCAACACCTATCATCTTCATCTGCGTCCGGGCGACGAACTCATCCGCGATCTCGGCGGTCTGCATCGATTCATGGCGTGGCCCGGCCCGATATTGACAGATTCGGGCGGCTTTCAAGTCTTCAGCCTCACCGAGATCAATCAAATCGATGCAGACGGCGTGACATTCCGCAGCCACATCGACGGCAGCAAACATCGCTTGACGCCGGAAATCTCGATGCAAATTCAGGAAAATCTGGGCGCAGACATCATCATGTGTTTTGACGAGTGCCCCGTCCCGACCGACTACGACATTGTGACGGCAGCCGTTGAGCGGACGAACAATTGGGCGCAACGTTGTCGCGAAGCACACCCGGACGACAACACGCAAGCATTATTTGGGATTGTGCAGGGTGGTATTTTCGCAGATTTACGAGAAAATTCAGCAAAATTTCTGGAAAAATTCGATTTTCCCGGTTACGCTATCGGAGGACTCGCCGTCGGTGAAACCAAAGCCGAAATGTACGCTACGCTTGATTTGACGATGCCAATGATGCCGGTTGACAAACCGCGCTATTTGATGGGGGTTGGCGACCCAGACGATTTGGCCGAAGCCATAACCCGCGGTGTCGATATATTCGATTGTGTCATACCGACGCGGCTGGCACGACACGGCGCCGCATTGACTTCTCGCGGGCGAATCAATGTGCGCAATTTGCAATTTGAGCGCGACGAAAATCCTGTTGAAGTTGATTGCACCTGTTATTGCTGCCAACATTTCACACGGGCATATTTACGTCACTTAGTTAAAGCAAAAGAGATTTTGGGGCACACCCTCTTGAGTATTCACAACATCCACTTTCTTATTCAGCACGTCACAGCCATGCGAGACGCCATCATCGCGGGTCATCTCGAACAATATACTAGGGCATTTTTACAGCGTTATCTGAGGCCAGTTCGCGAGTAACGCCGGTCATTCTTTCTGAAACGAATCCAATTTTTGAAGAACATT
Source organism: Chloroflexota bacterium (assembly GCA_003695675.1). Lineage (GTDB taxonomy): Bacteria > Chloroflexota > Anaerolineae > Aggregatilineales > Phototrophicaceae. The sequence goes on along the minus strand of RFIA01000119.1, from coordinate 4,466 downwards.
TCTTAACGCATCATCGGGGAATAGGCAAAAATCCTGTATTGTATGAGGCGTGCAAAACGCACAATCGTGATCGTCACATTCACGTTGGTGAGTTGTAGCAGCCCGATTGTTCCGGCTGCCACACCGACATTAGATGGCGCCACGATTCAAATTTATACGACGACGGCTACCGCACCACTCGTGAATGACTTGATGGCGGGGTATGCTCGTGTCGCGCCGGAGATTATCATCGAAAGTGCGGCAGGCAATTACGATGCGGTGTCGCGCCGCGTTGCCGAAGCAGAAACCATTTACTTCGTGACCAATTACCTCCCAGCAGATACCGCGTTGTGGGCCGCCCCGATTGGTCAAGATGGCATCGCCATCATCACACATCCAGATATTCCCATCGAAGATTTGACGATGCAACAACTCCGTCGTATCTATCAGGGGCAGATTTTAAGCTGGGAAGAAGTTGACGGACCAGACGACGCGATTCAGGTCATCAGCCGCGAGAACGGGTCGGGCACACGCGCCGAATTTGAACGTCTCGTGATGGGCAACCGACAAACGACACGCTCGGCGTTGATTGCGCCGTCAAGCTCGGCGATGGTGATGAGTGTGGCGCAGACACCGGGCAGTGTCGGCTATGTCTCGATGCGTTATGTGACGGATGATGTGCATACCGTCACCGTTGACTCGGTGGCGCTGACGCGCGAGAATATCATCAATAATCGTTATCCACTACGGGCGATGTTGTACATCGCCGGGACGGACGAACCCGAAGACCACTACCGCGTCTTCATCGGTTGGATACAAAGCATGGACGGTCAACTCGTCGTTGGCCAACACTACGTCCCGCTATCGCAACCATGACTTCAACCAAGACTGAACAGCATCCCAAAGAGCATGATAAACACAAACAACCAATAAATCGTCAAAATTAACCCGCGATACATTTGAATCCGGTCGCGGATTTGTTCCATGCGCATCTCGCGCTGCCGAATGCGATAATAGGCACTCGCCGCCGACCGATTGCGTGGGTTGATGCGCAGCACATTGTCGAGGCAGATGTAACTGTCTTCAAGCGAGTCGACCGAGACACTCATCCACAACCACGCTTCCTCAAAGTTGCCGTCTTCGTGGATCAATTCGCGCAGAATGGCCCGCGCCGGTTTCGGCTGCCCATTCTTGATAAGACTGACCGCATGGCGCAAACGCTCGTGCCGCGATGCGCGTTCTTCAACCGTCAGGTCACTCATGAGCCGCCTCCATCACACGATTGTCGTCCGGCGCAAGTTCGACACCGGCGAACAAATCATCCTCATTGATGTCGTCGGACTCGGGTTCGGGATAGATGCGCGAGTACATCTGTTTATTGAAAAACAATTTGCGCAACCACAATGGATAGCGCCCGCGCCCGCCACCGAGTTGACTCTTGTGACAATTGTTGACTTCGTCCCACCGTTCAAGATAATCGCGGACATCTACCCGCGCATGAATCGGATTATTGTTATTTTCCAAAATGGCATACAAGTCGATGTCTTTGTTGCGCCCGACACGGCGCGGGTCGCGCCCTCGTAAGCGCATGTAACGCACATACCAACGCAATTGAAAGGTAGACATGGCCGAGTAATATAATTTCTGTGGTGCATAAGGCGCGAGTCCATCGGTCACATAAGTCTCGTCACCGGCGAGAAAAAAGGCATCGGTCGTCGCCCGTTGAATAGCGATATGGTCGGGATGCCCATAACCGCCATATTCATTGAACGTGACGACGACGTGCGGTCGCACCCGCCGGATGACTTCGACAACGCGCCGGGCAACTTCTTCACGCGGTGCCTGCCACAGGCTGTCCGGATGATTGTTATTCGCCACATCGCCCATCATGCCGCTATCGCGATAACCGAGTGTAATCACTTGGGTGATGCCGAGTTTCTCCGCCGCGCATTGCAATTCGGCAAGACGCAGCTCTGCAACTGAAGCGTAACCATTCAACAACTCCGGCGCGACGGTGCCGCTATCGCCATTCGTCGCGCAAATGACGTAGACTTCGCGCCCCTCATCAACTGAGCGCATGATTTGCCCGCCTTGACCAAAAGTTTCATCGTCCGGATGTGCATACGAAATCAGCAAGCGTTGTTTTTCCACAGAACAAATCCACTCCACATTGAAACACAATCCCTTATACTATACCGAAATTCAGCGCGGATGATGAGACCAAATAGCCCCTGTGCAAGGCGATATGCGCACACTATACTTGCGCCCCGTGTGAAGCATTGCACAAATGACGTGCGCTTGAAAACGAAAGGTAATGGGGATCCATGCGAAAACCCCTGAACATTCTCGCAATATTTCTGTTGACCATCAGCATCCTAGCGTTGCTGCCAAGCGACTCGCAAGCCGACTTAAGCGCGTTGCAAATCACCTTGCCGGGCACCAATACACCACGCCCGACCGAAGCAATGGATTTCGTGCTCAATACCAATACACCGGCAGGGCCGACCGCGACGCCGAGCGATACGGCAACATTCACAATGACACCGACAGCCACCTCGACCCCCACAGCAACACCGACCGCGACGTCCACCCCGACGAATACTCCATCGCCGACACCGACGCCAAACGGCCCATTCTTCTACCCTGAGGGCACGAATCCATTGACGGGGCTGCCCTATCCAAGTGAAGCAGCACTCATGCGCCGCACGCTGATTGTGAAAATCTCGAACTTCCCGCCTGTCGTGCGGCCACAAAGCGGCGTCAATGCCGCGGATGTCGTCTACGAATACGAAGTCGAAGGCGGTGTGACGCGCTTCGCCGCGCTTTATCGCAACAACGCCCCGACGCATATCGGCCCGGTGCGCAGCGCCCGCTTGATTGACCTCGAACTCGTGCCGATGTATCAAGCGATGTTGGCTTATTCCGGCACGAGCGAGCCGATTCAAAATATGATCTTGAGCGCCGATTGGGTCTTCCGCTCGTTCTCGCCACTCAAAGGCGACAATTGTGAAGAAGCCGGGTTCTGCCGTTTTCCTGAGGAAGGTGTGGCCTTTGAACATACGTTATTCCTCGATACGACTCCGCTATACGAACGCGCAACACGACGCGGCGTCAACACCGGCTTCCGTGCGCGCGGGTTTGCCTTTAGCGACGAGCCGAGTCCCGGCGGGCAACCGGCAGTCGATGTCTTCATCGATTATTTCGGCCAGACGAATGCGCGTTGGCAATGGAATGCAGAGGCCGACCGTTGGGTGCGCTTCACCGAGGATGTACCGCATTTCGACGCCGCCGATGGCGAACAATTGTGGGCAGATAACATCATCGTGATTGAAGTGCCGCACAACCGCCGCCCCGACTTGTTCCCACCCGGCAGCAATTTCGAGTCGCTTGAAATTGCGTTGTGGGATCAAGGCCGCGCATTGCTTTTCCGCGAAGGGCAATTCTGGCAAGGCTTTTGGCGACGCCGCAGCCGCGACGAAGGCGACGCGCTTCAGGTCATCTTCGGCAACAACACCCCAATCCTGATGAAACCGGGACGAACGTGGGTCAATGTCGTGCGCGGTCTCGGCAATGTGACGATTCAAGATGAGCGCGTCCCCGTCGAAGCGACAGCGACAACCATCGCACTCACAGCAACGCGCACCCCCGTGCCGACTTCGGCCTTCGCCGAGCCGTAAACATCACTTTGTCGAGAAATTTTGATCGCCCCCCGCACCAGATGGTGTGGGGGTTTTGATTCGCGATTCCATCAAACCTTTTGCTTATGTTTGGTGTAGAGTCTACGGCAAGCCACGCCAAACAGTGAGCGGAAATTTCATCACAATAGGACGACATAATCTTGCTTGAACTCAACCACAGCATTTATGACCTGACACAAAATTTGCAAGGCGCCATTTTTCGCGGCGCATACACCACACTCGGCGATGATGCGCCGCCCTTTTTGTCACAAAAGTATCCATTGATGCAAGTACGTGCCGGATATGCTGAAAGCTGCGCTTGGCTGATGGTGCAAGTCGCCGAATTCGACCCCGAACCGTTGACGATTGAGCGTTTTCGAGTCCGCGCTGTGTATTCGTCGGAGAACATCGCGCGGGCGATGCTCGAATTGTTGATGTCGGAAGGTTGGCTCAATCGCATCGACGATGAATACACCTTCACAGACGCCGGACGCGCCGTCATGCAAGAAGCGGTCGAGTGGCGCATCAGTGTCCTCAAAGATTTCGTACCGATTGACACGAGCGAGATTGAGCGCCTCGACGCATTACAAAGCCGCGTCCTCGACGCGAGTATGCAAGCCGGAGACCCGCCGGGCACTTGGTGCTTGGCGCATTCACGCAACCGCGTGATCGAAGATGCGCCGGTCATGTATCGCCTGCTGCACCATGCGACGGACTTCAACGCTTTTCGCGATGACTCGCACATGGCCACCTACCGAGAACATGACATCGACGGCCATACATGGGAAGCCTTGGCGTTCGTCGCCGACG
>RFIA01000118.1 GCA_003695675.1 Chloroflexota bacterium | reverse complement strand
TCATAGAAAAATGCTAAGCGGTTGCAGACAATAAGGCGACAGTCAATGACTAGGTTGTGTTGACATTTCATTGATTGATGAGGAATCAGGTCGCGCTAGAGCAGAGCAATCATTCTGTTGGGGCATTGTGTGTTGTTGGGGCATTGCACGCAATGCCCCCCTGAAGCTGAACCCCAATGATTGTCCCCTATTTTTGCATCAAAGCACAAATGTCAACAGAGCCTAGCATTTTGGTGTATTCATCAATGCGCATCCTCTCATACGTTTATCCGCGTGGTAAAATCAGGACGCAATCGGTTTGTTGACTGAAAAGGAGTTTTTTGTGGATTACGCGACAGACAGCAAAACGGCGTGGCTTGCCGAAGAGATTAATACGCTCAAAGAACAAGGTTTATTCAACACGATTCGCACGATTGAAAGCGCGATGGACGGCCACATCACAGTTGACGGCAAGCCAGTGCTCAACTTCTGCGCCAATAATTATCTTGGTCTCGCTAATCATCCGCGTTTGCGCGAGGCGGCAAAACATGCGATTGATAAATACGGCATCGGGCCAGGCGCGGTACGCACCATTGCTGGGACGATGAGTCTGCACAATCGACTCGAAGAACGACTTGCAGCCTTCAAAGGCGTCGAGGCGTGCATCAGTTTGCAGAGCGGCTTCACAGCGAATCTCGCGACGATCCCAGCGCTTGTCGGACGTGGCGATGTCATCTTCTCGGACGAACTCAATCACGCTAGTATCATCGACGGCTCACGACTCAGCCGGGCGACGATTGTGCGCTATCGTCATAACGATGTCGATGATTTGCGACAAAAAATCGCGGAGACGACCGAGTATGGTCGGCGCATCATCATCACTGATGGTGTCTTCAGTATGGATGGCGATATTGCACCATTGCCCGAATTATGCGAAGTCGCCAGCGAACACGATATTTTGTTGATGGTCGATGATGCGCACGGCGAAGGCGTGCTCGGTAGAGGCGGACGCGGCATCGTTGACCATTTTGATTTGCACGGCAAAGTTGATATTGAAGTTGGCACGATGAGCAAAGCCTTCGGCGTTGTCGGGGGGATGGTGGCTGGGAAGCGCGTCATCATCGATTGGCTCAAGCAGCGTGGCCGACCGTTCCTATTTTCGAGCGCGATGACCGTGCCCGATACCGCCGCGTGCCTCGAAGCGGTCGAAATTCTCGAAAGTTCGGACGAACTCGTGACGCGCCTGTGGCGCAACGCCGAACTCTTCAAACGCGAGATGACGACACTCGGTTTCGATGTTGGGCACAGCGCAACGCCGATTGTGCCGGTCATGCTCGGTGAAGCGCCGCTCGCGCAAGAATTCAGTCGCAGGTTATTCGAGCAGGGTGTCTTCGCGATGGCAATCGGTTATCCGACCGTGCCACAGGGCAAAGCCCGCATCCGGGTGATGAATACTGCCGCACACTCGCAAGACGACCTTGAGCAAGCGCTGGCCGCGTTCGAAAGTGTCGGCAAAGCGCTCGGCGTGATTGGTTGACCTATCGTGTCATCTCATCCGCAGCAACAAACAAAAAAACGCACGAAACCGACTCGCTTGCATATCGCGCTCGTGACGACGAACGAATTGCAAGACCTGTCGACGCGGCTCGTTTTTGCGGTGATTGTCATCAACGCATTGCTCGTAACCGGGATGTGGGCAGCACTCAATACGGTCGCTGATGGCCTGTTGGTTGGTGCAGGGCATTTCATGGCAGCGATGTTCAATTGGTGGTTGCTACAGCAGTTACCCAAACGCAATCGCAGTTACGGCCCGGACAAACCCTCTGCACTCGCACTATCAGCGTTGATGGGCGCGGAACTCATCATTCCCGGCATATTATCGCTGCCATTTTGGACGGGTTGGTTGTTTCTCGCGCTTGTGACCGCCGTCGCCTATTATGCAACGTGGATCGAACCATTTCGGCTTGAAGTCACGCAACAAAGTTTGACGACCGACAAATGGCCAGCGACCGACAAACCCTTACGACTGCTGCACATCAGCGATTTGCATGTTGAACGCATCACACAACGTGAGCGCGAACTTAATCGCTTGATTGAAAATTTGCAACCGGACATCATCGTCTTCACCGGCGACTTCGTGAATATTTCGTACAATCAAGACGAAACTGCCGAGCAACATGTCCGCGACATCATCAGCGAATGGCACGCGCCACTCGGTGTCTTTTGTGTACGGGGCACACCGAATGTCGAACCAGCGGAACGTGTTGAGGCCTTCGTCAAAGACCTCGACAATTTGCGACTGCTCAACAATCAATGGATAACGCTCGAAACACCCGGCGGTGAACTCAACATCTTGGGTCTCATCACGACGCATGACCTGCCAACTGACCGCGAAGCCCTCAAGAAAATGATGATGGTTGCGCCGAAGCGGGGTTTGCATCTCGTGCTTGCGCATTCGCCGGACATCGCGCCAGAAGCAAGTGAGACCGGTTTTGACCTGTACCTGTGTGGTCACACACACGGCGGTCAGGTACGTCTGCCTTTGTATGGCGCGTTTATCACCAGCAGTCGGCTTGGTAAACGTTTTGAGATGGGGCGATACACACTCAAACAGATGACGTTGTATGTTTCGCGTGGTGTTGGTTTAGAGGGTTATGGCGCGCCGCGTGCGCGTTTTCTCTGCAAACCGGAGATCACATTGTGGGAGATTAACAGGATCGGTTAAACATACGTTGTTATGTTTCATGCTTGACAACGTTCAACCAACAGGTTTAATATTCTAGCAAAGAGCAAAAATCTAAAGAGTTGATAAGTCAATGCCCATTTACAAAACTGCGCGTTTTCAGGTGCGTGAGGATGCGATAGAGATAGCAAAGGTCGCTATCGAGACTTTCGTCGCAACCGTCAAGGCAAAAGAACCCAAGACACTTTATTATACTTCTTGGCAAGAGCGTGATGGGCCGAGTCGATTTTTGCATCATTTTGCTTTTGAAGATGAGGTAGCCGAACAATTTCATCGTGAGACTGAATGGGTACAAGAATTTGTCTCTATCCTCTATCCGACTCTTGTGAGTGATGGCGTTGAGTTCATCGACTACATCGCTGTTGCAACCACACAAAGATGAAGACAAGCCCAAACAGACAGGATAGGATTGACGCACCCTATCTTCTCGTTGCATTACTCAAGATGCAGAATTCGGACACAAAAACACCCGGCAATGACCGGGTGTGTATTTGTATCGATGTGCGCATCCATCAGGCGATTGTGTGGGTGCCGCCGGGATCGAGGACAATCGGTTGCGCCGATGTATTGCTGTTGACACGCTGCGCCCACGACGCCACATCTTGCACAATTGGCGGCCATGTATTGTAGTGCATCGGGACGACGAATTTCGGTTTGATAAATTCAATCGCCCGCAGCGAGTCGTCAATACCCATCGTAAACAAGTCACCAATCGGTAAAAAGGCGACATCAATTCCTTCATTACCGATCAACTGCATGTCGGAGAAAAGCGATGTGTCCCCCGCAAAATAAATCTTTTTGTCATCTGCTGTCAGAATAAAGCCATTTGGTTGCCCGCCATACGTGCCGTCCGGAAACGATGAGCTATGATGCGCAACTGTCCATTTGGCATGGACGAAATCGTAATCGACACCGCCGCCCGGTTGCTGCGGTTGGACATTCTCGACACCGTTTTTCTGCAACCAATTTGTCATCTCAAAGTTGCAGACCACTTTCGCGCCGGTGCGTTGCGCAATCGCAACTGTATCACCAAGATGGTCGCCGTGTGCGTGCGAGAGGAAAATAATTTCTGCTTCGACGTCATCGGGTTTGACGGGGGCAAGAGGATTATCTTGCAAAAAAGGATCGATCAAAATTGGATGGCTGTTGATGTTGAGTGAGAATGCTGAATGGCCTAACCATGTAAAATTGATACCCATGATATACTCCTGTGTGTTGAGAAAGGGTCAATATTTTTAAGAATAATAATACTTTGAGTGCTAGTCAACGATTCAGATGGCAGCTTGTCAAGAAAATCCAGAATCCTCTGGGTTTTGCTCGCGCCTCAATAACATATTTTGTTGCCCAATGGGAATCAATTCTTGGTAGCAGTCATGATAAAGGCTGAAATGCTGAGCGCTAAAAGGCTTTGTATGCCTAACATCCTGAGGGACTAATTTTCACTATCACACCGACTAACAAGCAGGGTAATCACTGCCTACGACGATTGCTCGCGCAATATCTCTTCTTCGATGGGTAGGGCAATGGTAAATGTCGTTCCCGTATTCAGCCCATTGCTTGTCACCCAAATGCGACCGCCATGGGCTTCGATCATGCCTTTGGCAATGCTGAGACCGATACCCAACCCGCCATGCACACGAGTCAAATGATTTTCGACCTGATAAAATTGCTCAAAGATACGTTCACTTTGCTCTGGTTCAAGACCGATTCCGTTGTCGATGACCTTTATCCAGACTTCATTGTCGTTATTGATTTCGGTTTGCACAACGATATGACCGCCATCGGGTGTGAAGCGCATGGCATTATTCAGAATGTTGTTGAGAGCCATTTGAATACGCCCAACATCAACCACCAACTCAACGTCTGATGCAGCCAGAACAATTTCCAATTGATGACCGCGCGTCTCTGCGAATTCGCGTGTGTTACGCAGGCATTCTTGCACCAATTTGCTGACGGTGACTGGTTCGCGATGCAAGTCGATTTGTTTTTGTTGCAGATAGCGCAGATTGGTCAAATCTTCAATCAGTTGCCGCAAGGCCAACGCACTGTCGAGCACCTTTTGTGCATGGCCGACCACTTCTTTGTCGTCGCTTTCTTGCAAGAAACTCGCATATCCCATAATGACACCGAGCGGTGTGCGCAATTCGTGTGATGCGATGGCGATGAAGTCATTCTTGAGTTTATCAATTTCGCTGAGTTCTGTGTTGGCTTTTTTCAGTGCGGTCACTAGCTCAGCCGACTCAATAGCGACAGCAGCCTGCGCCGCCAGAATCGACAGATAATGATTGTCATCTTCTGTCCACGGCAATTCATGTTTGTTGACCGCTTCAAGCACGCCAATCGGACGGTCTTTCAACCGCATCGGCACAGCCAGAATAGAGCGCGTCTCGAAGTCGTTTTTCTCATCAATACCCGAATAATGACGCGAATCGGCGGTCACATCATTGACGACTTCGATACGGTTTTCAGTCAAGGCTGTTCCGGCGATGCTGCCTTTGAGCGGTACCGGCTGCCCGATGAGGCTGTTTGCCATGGTGCCACTAGAAGTTGTCGCGGCGAAAAAGAGTTTATTCGTGTGGCGATTCCACAACAACACAGAAGCAGAATCAGAGTCTGTGATTTCGGCAGCGGCCTGCATAATGAGTTGTAGCAAGGGTTCGAGCTGTAATGTTGAATTGATGGCCGTGCTCATTTCTGCCAGACGGTTCAATATTTGAACCCTGCGCTCCAACAATTCAACTCGTTGCGCCAATTCGTGTTCTTGCATCGCCCGTCCGCCTCTGCTGACATTTGTATGGAACTCTATTATAACTGAACATTGCCCTCACACGGTTATGAACTTTCTAACAATTTGGAACAAACCACACACCATCAACGTATGATTTATATAAAGCGGCGGCAAAACGTAGGGTGGTGGTTGAGTGTGCGTTGTTGAGTGCGCCCAAGACATTCTCTAAACTAGATATGTGTTGTCTAGTTATTGTCTACCGGTTTATACAGTATGGCAACAATCATCTGTGGCATACTCGATTAGAATAAAGGTGAGTATCATGTTCCAGTATAGAGCGATTGCTTCATTCGGGCAAATGCAACCCGACAAGAATTTATCGAAAGCAGAGCGCATTCAGATGAACGTGCCAGCACAACAGCAGGAAAATTATTGCGTTGCACATTGCCCCAGTTGTGGTCAGGTTGCGAAG
>RFIA01000117.1 GCA_003695675.1 Chloroflexota bacterium | reverse complement strand
TGCTTATACAATGTAAAATTTGTTTAAGCAATTACCTATGAATCTAGCGAACTTTTATGAAAAAGCAAGCTGTTTTCCCTATTATTGAACATAATGCATCATCCTCTTAGCAAAATTTGACTATTTTCAAAGACGTCATTAAGCAATACTTGCATCATCGAATGTCTTCACGTTTCCAATGGTCAACCGGGGGCGAGGCCTTCGCTGAGTTACTGTGTCAGGTGGTGGTGTACGAGTACATCCGGCGCAAAAGACGCAAAGAACGCAAGGGCGAGTCCTCGTGCTTTGCGTTCTCTGCATCTTTGCGGTTGAAGATTCTTGCTGCTTTGTGGCATTGCCAACAGCATCAACATCAAGCCGGTTGTGCTTGTTCCCCGTTGCCCATGAATTCGCGGAGTTCGTGTTCGAGCTTCTCGAGTTCTTCACCGCCGGACATCATGTGGATCATCTCATCGCGCGAGAGTTCCTCTTTGGTGAATGTGCCGAGTGTTTGCCCACGCTTCAGAATCGTGAATTTGTCGCCAACCGGGTAGGCGTGATGCGGGTTGTGTGTGATGAAAATCACCGCGATGCCGCGCATCCGCGCTTGGGCGATATATCGCAGCACCGTCGCCGATTGCTTGACGCCGAGCGCCGAGGTCGGCTCATCGAGAATCAACACCTTGGCGCCGTAATAGACCGCGCGGGCGATGGCGACCGATTGTCGCTCGCCGCCGGAGAGCGTCCCGACGGGTTGGTCGGGGTCGCGAATATCGATGCCCATTTTGAACATTTCTTCGCGGGCGATGCGACGGGCGGCGTCCAAATCAAAGCGTTTGAACGGCCCCCATCCTTTCTTCGGCTCAGACCCGAGAAAGAAATTGCGCGTGATACTCATCAACGGAATCATCGCGAGGTCTTGATACACGGTGGCAATGCCGTGATCGAGCGCGTCGCGCGGCGAGTCGAAATCGACCGGCTGCCCCTCGAATAAATATTGCCCTTCGCTCGGTTTGTGGACGCCGGAAAGAATCTTAATCAGCGTCGATTTGCCTGCGCCGTTGTCTCCCAACAGGCACATCACTTCACCGGCGTTGACCTGCAACGAGACGTCGTTGAGGGCAATCACCGTGCCGAAATATTTGGAAACGTTCTTGATTTCAAGTAGCGGTGTATGGTTATTTGCACTCATAATCGATACCCTAAATTACTTTGATTCGGACGCGCGTTGACGAACATAATTGTTGACCAGCACGGCGATGATGAGCATCATGCCGACCGGTACACGAAACCAATCGGAGTCGAGCGGTGTGAAGAAAATTCCCTGCTTAACCATGCCGAAAATCAATGCGCCCAACACCGCGCCCACCGCCGAGCCATAACCGCCGGTCAACAATGTGCCGCCGATGACGACGGCGATAATCGCTTCAAATTCTTTCAATTCGCCGCGTGTCACATCGGCGCTGCGTACATCCATGATTTGTATCTGCGCGACTAGCCAAGCAGCAAACGCCGTCGTCATGAACAGCGCGATTTTCATCCGGTCAACCGGCACGCCGACATTGCGGGCCGCATTGGCGTCGCCGCCAATCCCGAAGATCCAATTGCCGACGTGGGTTCGGACGAGCACCCATGTCGCGAGCACAGCGAGGCCGAGCCACCAGATGACAGCAATCGACAGACTTGAGCCAATCAGTGCGGGTTCTGTTGTAATCGAAATCGGCCCCCCGGCGTCGAACGCCCGAATACCACTGCCGAACAAGACTTGTGCCGACTTAAACCCCGTCAGGTTGTTGAGGCCGCCGACGACGGTGCGGTCGGTAATCAAACGTGTGAGACCAATCGTCGCGCCCCTGAAGATGAATAGGGTCGCCAATGTGATGATGAAAGACGGCAATTTGGTGCGAACGACGAGAATGCCATTGACGACACCGGTCGCCAACGCCAAGATCAATGAAACGCCCATCGCTGGCCAAATACTCCAACCGGCTTCGCTGGCGAGAATCGCCGTCACCATCCCTGTTGCGCCAATCAATGATCCAATCGACAAATCGAATTCACCGCCAATCATCAACAGCGAGACCGCCAACGCGAGAATGCCGAGTTGTGCCGACACTTCGAGATACGTCACCGTACCGCGCAACGACAAGAAGCCTTGCCCAAATCCTGAGCTGCCGGTGATGGCGAGGACAATCCAGACCAGAATGACGCCACCAAGCGCACCCATCTCGGGCCGGGTGAGCCACTTGCGCAGCCTGCCTTGATGCAATACGCGCTCATCGGCGGCGGGTTGATTTGTTGTCGTTGTGGTTGCCATACTTGCTCCTCGTAACAATCAAAGAAAGTTTATAACTACTCAGGTTGTGTCTTTGTCAAAAGAAAAGTAAGCTGAGTGAGTAGTCACGAAAATTTATTGTTGTGTGTTGTATAAAATGTTTTGCACACCTCATTATAGTGACCTTCGGTGAGTATTTGGAACGACTCAACCACCAAAAGCGCCAAGAAAAGCGCGATGCGTCAGAAAATCGGTGCATGTAGGGGCGCAGCGCGCTGCGCCCTTACAAAAAACACGCAGCGTATTCATCATCGTGCAACCTTTATGACCTCTTTGCGTCCTTTGCGGTTTTTCTAGGTTGTGTTGACATTTCATAGATTGATGCGGAATCAAGTGACGCCAACGCAGAGCAATCGTTCCGTTGGGGCATTGC
>RFIA01000116.1 GCA_003695675.1 Chloroflexota bacterium | reverse complement strand
TTTTAGACAACTTGGTGGTTTTTGTGCCCCTAAACAGTGCCCTTCAGGGTACTTGTCTTGCCCGGTAGCCGGAGACTTCAGTCTCTGGCGGCAGCAATTAAACATCGAACGTCTCTTGCCACAACATACGTTAAAACCCTACCCCTGAAAACCCCTCGCCCCTCCCCGCAGGCAGGGAGGGGAATCATTGTCCGCTAGCGCTGACGTTTCCCCATGTCATGCGCGGGGTGGCAATCTCATTTTCATGTCTTTATAGTGGCGTGGCATGGTATGAGCGATTCCCTCAAATATCCGGGTCGGGTATCACCGTTCGCCGCACGATGAAGTCGATGTAAAAACTCGCCAGCATGTAATAAACCGGATAGTACAGACTAAGCCAGATGAGCGTCAGCGCCGGGCGGTCTTGCCACAACAGATACGTCACAAGCAGCAGCCACACCCCGCCGAGACTCCACGTCGTCTTCCACAAAATGCGATTCTTGCTAGCGTATAGATACCGTGTCGGCACGAATGTCAACAACGCCGGGATGACGACCAGTGTGACAGCGACCCACGAAACGGGTTGCAGCCAGAATAAATACAAGGCGATGATATTCCAGTAACTCGGAAAGCCGAGAAAGAACGCATCAGCAGTTTTCATCTCGCTTTGCCCGTAGGCGTACAATGCTGCCAATATCGGCACGGCAATCCATAACGGATGTGGCAGCAGGTCTTCCTTCCACATGATGAAAGCCGGCACCCAGACAAATGTCAAGACATCGATGACGTTGTCGAGCATCGCGCCGTCGAAATGCGGCAAGACTTCGCGCACGCGGACGAATCGCGCCATGATGCCGTCGGTCGAGTCGATGATCATCGTGGCGATCAGGAGTAGGAAGGCGCGTTCTGTGTGGCCTTCGGCGGCGGCGAATAAGGCAAACATCCCGATGATGCCGCCCAATGCCGTATACAAATGGACGAGCCACGCTGCATGTTTGCGGCTTAATATTTGCGCCTGTGCGAGGCTGATGAAAGTTACAGACGCATCGAGTCGGCTACGAATGATAGTGCTCCTTTTGGCTGTGTTGTCTGGCGCGAAGCCGTTTGCTCACGACATAAACGGCAGCCAACGCAAAGACGAGATACCAGAAATTTTGATAAACATCCAACCAATAGAGTAGGGTCTCCCATTGGCTGCCCAACCAATGTCCTAGTAAGGCTAGCGGCGCAATCCATAGGGCCGACCCAACAGCAGTATACACGAGAAATGGCAGCAGGCGCATCCGCGTTACACCGGCAGGAATCGAGATGACGCCGTGAACGAGCGGCAAGATACGCGCAAGCAAGACGATGATACCGCCGCGACGTTGAAACAACGCAATCGCACGGTCGAAATCTTCGACGGTGACGATTTTGACATCGAACCACAAGACGGTGAAGCGCCCATATTGGTCGACAGCTTGGCGTGTGCGTGCTTCGCCGAGCCAGTATCCGATGCTATAATAGATCATCGACCCAATTAACGACCCGGCGACACCGGCGATGACAACCCCCCACAAGACCAATTGCCCGTCGTGCGCCAGCTTGCCCGCCAGTGGATAGAGAAATTCGGAAGGAGTCGGCGGAAAAAGATTTTCGAGCAGCGCGACCAGCGCAATACCCGGCAAGCCGAACACATCGACAATTTGCTCGACACCGGCGGTGAGGGTTTGCAGAACATCACTGAGCAAGAGATTGTCTTTGCTGTGGATAGGCATTGATATAACAGATATGGGCTATATGGGCTGGTTGTTTTGTAGACATGCGCTGCTGAATTTCTCTCGATTGGCTGAAGATGCTGTGTCTATTATACAGTATACGGCGCTGAAACGGGATGGGGGTAATTTGTCCAATGTTGACCGGGCTGTCTAACGCTGTCATAATGGTTGCATGGTCAAAACACTGATTGTCCTCAACCCCCATGCGGGGAACGGACGTGCCGAGCGCGTTTTGCAACAAATTGAAGCGCGTTTGCAAAATGTGCTCGGCGACTTCACACTTGCCGTCACAACGCATCCTGATGATGTGATGCAGCATCTTGCCGATGCCCGCGCCAATGGCGCGACTCAGGTCATCTCCATCGGCGGTGACGGCACCAATCACGTCTTGATTAACGCCCTTGCAACAATCAACGAACAAGCGACAGATGCCGCGCCGATGATTTACGGCAATTTGCCATTTGGGACAGGGCGCGATTGGGCGCGGGCGTCCGGCATTCCGTTGAAAATTGAAGCTGCTGTCGAGTGGCTCGCTCATGCACAAGCGCGTCCGGTCGATGTCGGGCAAGTGATGATAGATGACCGGCGCGAATTTTTCCTCAATATCGCCAGCGCGGGCATCAGCGGGTATGTCGCCGAAGCAGCTAACAATGTGAAGCATCGCTACCCGTGGGCATTTTTGCAGGCGGTCGTGAGCGGAATCATCCATCAGCAACGCAAACATTTATATATTCGATTGGATGATGCCGCGTGGTACGACGGCCGGGCTTATGCCGTTGTGGTCGCCAATGGGACGACCTTCGGGCGGGGGATGAAAATCGCCCCCGAAGCGCAGATTGACGACGGCTTGTTCGATGTGATTGTCGTCAAAGATACGGCGAAGCGCACCGTGTTGGCGGCGTTGTGGCGTGTGTACAATGGCAGCCATTTGAGCCACCCGGCGGTTGCATATCGCAAAGCGCGTATCGTGGACATCCGCAGCCCCGAAGGCATACTCGGCATGGAAGCCGATGGCGAAGTAAAACACGGCCACGCCTTGAATTTTGAGATTCGTCCCGGTTTGTTGAAGATGCTGCTGCCCTAAATTGCCACTGCACACAACTCGAAGAATGTTCAGGGCGCAACCTGTATGTTGACGATATAAAATTCGGGGTCGTCGCCGAGTTCGGGGATTTGTGCCGTGAATTCGGTGGTGTCGCCGGGCGCGATTTGTGCAGGCGTCAGGGGCAGCGCCGCTGCCGCAATCACACGCCGCTTTGAGTCGAAGACGGTGATAATCGCGAGTGGATTGGTGACCGGCGTCTCCCCCGTGTTGGTCACATTGCCCGTGACGATGAGTTGGCCTTCGTCGGTCAATTGCGACTCGTCCGTCCAATCGAGTTCGGCATCGGCCACAAGCGGAACCGATTGCGGTCGCCATGTTTCATCGCCAAGCGCCAAGATGTACGAAGCCGC
>RFIA01000115.1 GCA_003695675.1 Chloroflexota bacterium | reverse complement strand
TTTTAAATTATTCAATTTTTCGAGACGATTGGCGTGAAAATCACCAATATTTTTTGAAACATAATCATAAACATCAGCGAGTTTGAGTTCATTCATAACAAGCGCTTTTGCAAAGTAGCCAATTGCTTTTCGACTAATTCATAATATTCCGGCATGATCTCGATCCCGACTGCATTACGTCCCATCTCATACGCGACAAACAGCGTCGTGCCAGAACCCATAAATGGATCGAGAACCGTATCACCCGGTTGTGTGAATAATTTTATGAACCATTCAGGCAACGATTTCGGGAAAGCTGCGCTATGACCTGTGTTGCTCGTCTCAGTAGCCAGATGAACCACGTTGGTCGGATAGACTTTCTCGCGCCCAACCCAATTGGAGACATTTTTCCCAAAGCCGCTTTGTACCTTACTCTCGTCTCGAATCTGATCGGTTTCGCTCAGATTATTGAGACGAGTGGTCGCCCAATCTCCAATCGGAATCATTACTGCTTCTTGATACATATTGAAATTTTTGTTTTTGTTGAATTGTAATAAACGTTCCCACGCATCGCGAAAACGATTTGGCCATTTGCCGGGATAAGAATTTTTCTTGTGCCAGATGAATTCTTCTGTCCAAAACCAACCTTGTTCTCGCAAGGCTTTTATCAAGTCTAAGACATACGTGTGGCGCTCACCATCAACAACGCGCTCTTTGATATTCAGTATGAATGTGCCCGTGGGCTTGAGTACCCGATACAACTCAGACGAGATCGGCAAAAACCATTCGACGTATTGATCGGGATGAATGCCTCCATACGTATTTTTTCGTTGGTCGGCATAAGGTGGCGATGTGAAAATAAGATCAACACTGTCGTGCTCAATATCGACGAGTTTTTCAGCACAATCGCCAAGAATGATTCGTATCGCATCGGGCATGATATACGGCTGCCTCTTGATTGGACTATAGAAGGCGAACCGCAAAGAAATTGCGTGTTCTTTGCGGCTCATACGGCGTACTAATATTTGCGCACCAACGACCGGTAGACAGTCGGCTCGCGATTTTGAATGAATTGAAATTCTTCGCGATTCTTGCGCACTTCGTCGAGGTCGATGCGGGCGACAGCGAACCCTTCTAGTGGTGCGCCGGACTCAGGGTCAGTTTCGTTCGCCAATGTCGCGTGGATTTGACCGCGTGGCCCGACAATCATGCTCTCGCCGCCGAAGTTGAGCGTCACATCTTCGCCGACACGATTGACCGCCACGACGAACGCCGAATTTTCATAAGCTCGCGCTCGCACATACGTCTTCCATTCATCGATGTTGGCCGCTTCCCAATTCGCCATCACGCACAAAATTTCCGCACCATCCAGCACCAAACTACGTGCGACTTCGGGGAAGGCGAGATCATAACCCAGCATGAAACCGATATTGCCGATTTCGGTCGGCATCACCGGCAGCTTGTATCCTTCGCGGAAAGCCATGCGTTCTTCACCACGGAGATGAATTTTATTATATTGGTCGATCAATTCACCCTCTGGCCCAACGAGTATCCCGGAGTTGTAGAGCACACTTTCGACACGTTCTTTCGTCGCCATGCCGAATGCGATGTAGACACCGTATTCGTTGGCGCGTTGCGCCATCAGATTGACGGTCGGGCCGGGCACGCGCTGCGCCAATTCGGTGAAGCGCACGCCAAGTTCATACCCACTGGTCACCAGTTCGGGGAAGACGATCAAATCAACTTTTTGCTGCGAGGCGATATTGGAAATCATCTCCGACATTTTGACGAGATTGTCTTCGGCCTCGCCCAATTTGGGCTGCAATTGTGCAATTGCGATTGTTATCTCACGCATTGGATGTCCCTATGTATAATTTGTTGATCGTGTAAATGATGTCGATGTCATCTATTTTAGCCGCAGATTGATTTTTCCACGACTCAATTTCGCAATTTATCCAATAGATTTTGTAATGCAACCGGCAGCGCGGACTCAAAACACAACCGTTCGCCGGATGTCGGTTGGTCGAAGCACAAACGTGTTGCGTGCAAAAATTGCCGCTTGAGTTTGACCCGTTGTTTACGAAAACCGTAAATCGAATCGCCGACGATAGGGCAGCCGATGAAGGCCAGATGCACTCGAATTTGATGCGTGCGCCCGGTCAATAATGTCGCTTCGACGAGGGCTTGCCCACCGCTGAAGTCATCTTCAAGCACACGAAATTCGGTGATGGCCGGTTTGCCTTCACGCCGCACCGCCATGCGTTTGCGATTGTTCGGGTCTCGCATGATTGGCGCTTCGATGCGTCCGGTGCGCGTCTTCGGCACACGTTCGACCAATGCCAAATAGACTTTTTCGACCGTTCGCGCTTGAAATTGCTCCATTAAATGGCGGCGGGCGACATCGTGCTTGGCGACGACTATCAAGCCGCTTGTGCCCTTGTCTAAACGATGTACAATGCCGACACGTTTTTCATCGACCGGCATCTCAGCGATTTGCGGCCAACGCGCCAGCAATCCATGAACGAGTGTGCCGGTTTCATTATTCATGCCCGGATGCACAACTAGACCCGCGGGTTTGTCAATCACGGCGAGGTCATCATCTTCGTAGACGATATTGAATGCAATGTCTTCGGCTTCGAGGGTTGTTTCTGCTTGTGGCGGCAATGTGACCGCGATGCGTTCTCCGCCTTTGAGCTTCAGACTCGCTTTGGCCCTCTCGCCATCAACCGTTACGAGACCATCTCGAATCAACGTCTGAATTTGTGCACGCGACAACGACTCGACATGGCGCACCACAGCGCGGTCGAGGCGTTCGTTTGATGATTCGATGGTGAATTCAATTGTCTTCGATTCGTCGGTCATTGACTGTCTGCCGTTGAATGACACTCATCATGATATAATTCGAGTATGACAGTGATAGCGGCAAACAACAAGGTCGATTTGTATTACGAGGTTACAGGAGGCGGCCCCGATGTGCTGTTACTACACGGGTGGGCGAGTTCCGGTTTGATATGGTCGCGCGTCATCGCCTTGATGCAGCATGAACTGCGCTTTTGGAATATTGATCTTGCCGGCTTCGGTCAATCAGCGCATCTCGCCCCATACGGATTGACCATTGATGACCATGTCGCCACATTGCGCGATTTTTGCGCTACACACCGGCTTCGACTGCGTGCGATTGTTGCGCATTCGATGGGTGGCACGATTGCGCTCAAATTTGCGCTCAATTATCCAGAATTTGCCGAGCGCATTGTCGCTATCAATCCGCTGATTTCGGGGCGTTTTGGGGTACCTCTCGATGTTAGCCCGTTATTTCGTACTCGTCTCGGTCGGCGACTGAATCGTGTTGGGCAATTATGGCGGTTGGCACAAAGCGGGGCGGTCGCGTCGAAGATTGCTGCGCCGCGCTATCTCGATGCTGAATTTGCTGAGCGCATGGTGCGCGATTTTCGGCGTTCGTCGTGGCGAGCGCTCTCAGCGATGCTTGAAAGCCTCGCTGCTGAAAATTTGCTGCCGCATCTGCATAGTGTGCAGCAGCCGGTGTTGCTGCTTTCGGGCAAAGCGGACGAACTCGTGCCGCCGCAAGAATCATGCCGCGCCGCGCAACTTCTGCCGAATGTGCATCACATCGAATTTGATGATTGCCATCATATCATTGTCGCCGAAGCGCTCGAATGTGTCGGTTATTTGCTGCATGAATTTGTCGTTGAGCGCCGCACCGATTTTCACTTTGCTGCCGAGTGTGCTACAATGCCGCTAACAATGAAACATATAAATCATAGATAATTTCAGGAGGGTTATTCTGGACTCATTAGAACTTGCGCGACATATCGTCAATATCGTTGAAGACAAAAAAGCCGAAGATATTATCTTGCTCGACTTGCGCCCCGACGCCATCATTGCGGATTTCTTCGTGTTGTGTAATGGCAACAGCGACCGCCAACTGAAAGCATTGATCGAGTATGTGCGGCAAGATGTCAAAGAGACATTCGGTAAAATGCCATTCTCAATTGAAGGACAGGCTGAAAGTGGTTGGGTCGTGATGGATTATGCCGATGTGGTTGTGCATCTCTTCCTCGAAGAGCAGCGCGAGTATTACGACCTTGAGGGATTGTGGCAAGAAGCCAATGTGCTCGTCAGTATACAGTGACATGATAATCATGATTAATGTAGGGGGAGGGCGCGAACCCGCCCTCCCCCTTTTGCGTCACTCGTAATGCCATGCCCCTACGAGTGTTTCTTGACTATTCAAAGATCCACGAGTCCGTAGCGCGTTCCCAACTGACGAGTTCTGTATCGTCGAAGAAATTGCCGACTTCGATTTCACCATTTTCCACACTGTCCGACCCATGCACGAGATTGCGACCGATTTCCATCGCGAAGTCGCCGCGAATCGTCCCGGCGGCTGCCTCTGCGGGGTTGGTCGCGCCGATGGTGTTGCGGGCGATTTGTATCGCATTTGTGCCTTCAAGTGCAATCACGATGACCGGCGACGAAATAATGTAGTCTACCAATGAAGCGAAGAAGGGGCGTTCGCGATGGACATCGTAATGTTTTTCGGCTAGCCCCCGCGAGACTTGCATAAATTTCATGCCGATGATGCGCAGCCCGCGAGACTCGAAGCGGCGCAAAATCTCGCCGCTCAATCCACGCTGCACCGCATCCGGTTTGATGATGATTAATGTGCGTTCCACGTTGTGCAATTCCTTTCAAGACAGCACAAACGGGTCTCTGTGCAGACCCGTCTGTGATGATAAATCTGTTAAAGCCAGCGATGATTATAGCATGTTTAACGCACTGCGGTAGGTTTCCAACGCTTCTTGCAGATTGCCCTGTCGCATCAGCGCGTCGCCGAGCACACGATGCACGGCGGGGTTTTCTTTGTGCGCTTCGACAAGTGGCCTGAGGTCTTCAACCACAGCGCTAAGTTCTTTATTGGCGCGGATGAGGGTTTCGTATTCAAGCACACAGCCATCAATATCTGCACTTTGTGCTTTTTGCCGGGCGCTTGCTAACACTGCCGGAGCGTCGATGTCTGCTAATTGAGCCGCAATCGGCGCGGGAGAGGCCGCTGCCGGTTGCGGAGGCGGCGCAGGTTGTGCTACTGCCGGTGGTGCGGGCGGTTGCTCTACGATAATTTCTGCCGGTTCTTCTGCTTCGTCAGGTTCGATAGTTTCCATCAACCATTCGGGCACATCGCTCAAATCTTCAATATCAGTGCCGGACTCAACCAACCATTCTGGCAAATGGTCAGTGAGTTCACCGCCCGCTTCTTCAACCAACCAATCCGGCATATCTGTATCAACCGTTTCGCTTCCTCCCGGTGATGCTTCTGAGTCAGCTTGCAGTTGTGGCATCTCGCTCGCCGCAGCCGGTGATGGTGTTGGGGTCTCATCTACCCAATCGGGAACAGCGTCCACCTGCGCGGCAGGGAGCGCAGATTCTTCACCCAATGCCGCATCTTGTAATGATGTCGCCTCTGCAGGCGCACTGTCACTATTGTCACTGACCAATCTTTCAACAGCCGCGATACGTTGTGGATCGTTGATATTGTCTTGATACCATTCAGGAGAGCTTTCTTCGATAGCTGCTTCACCCTGCTGCTGTTCCATATCGAATGCTTCAACCCATGGGTCATTGGTATCAATGATAATTTCATCGCCGCTTTCGACAATGTCCTCAACTTCGTCATCGTCTTCAAACAGAATCGCTTCTGGTTGGTAATCATCGTCGAAGATGGCCTCAATATTTTGTGTGATGTCGTCATCTTCGTTGATGTCTTCCAACAACCAATCGGGCGCATCGCTAGCCACGGGCGAGGGAGATGTGTCGATGTCGTCAAATGCCTTGACAATCGGATCATCTTCCGGCGGCGGTGCGGCTTGCTCTTCAATTACGGTTTGTGACGCTTGCTCAATTAACCAGTCGGGCAGGTCGGGTTTTAATGCGGGCGCATCAGGGTCAATCTCATCGACGGTTTCCAAATCGTCTTCGACATAATCCGGTTCGTCGCTCGATAAACCGCGATCAAGTTGTCGTTCCATCCACGCTTTCATGTCATCAGGGGCGATCTCTTCGCCTGCTGCGAGGCGGGTCTGTATATCTTCATCAGATAGCTCAGCGTCAGAGGGCGCAGTCTCAGACGGCGCCGTATCAGATGGCGCAGCGTCTGCCGCTTTGGTTGAACTATCAACGGTGTGCAGATCAATACTTCGGCTCCCACTCGCGATACTTTCCAACCATTCGGCAGGGTCTTCAGGATCAACAACGGTCTCTTCAGTTTGAATTGGATCCAAGAAATCATCCGTAAGCTGAGGATCATCTTGTGCGGCTTCGGCCTCAAACGAATATTCTTGATAACCCGGCCCGTCCGTTTCGACATTTTCCGGCGAGGGAATGTCGAGGCTCGCATCGGTCAACAATTCTTCTTCGCTCGCACCCTGACGCTTCGCCAGCGATTCCAACCATTCCATCGTGTCTGTCTTGTCACCTGCATTGATGGGGGGGGCTGGTTGGGTCGCTTCATCAGATACAGGGGCCTCACCCGGCAGATTGACAAGCCCACCCTCGCTTTGTCCCTGCGTCAAGTTTTCTAACCACGAGACAGTATCAATCGACTCGTCGATTTCATCCAGCTCTAAATCAAGCGCTTCAAGTTCATCGAGTTCCATGTCGTCTGCCAATCCAGAGAGATCAATTTCGCCCGGCGACGCCGCAAGATTTTCTAACCATGAGACGGTGTCACTGCCAACCGGTTCTGCGGGAGTCGTCTCCGAAGCGGGGAAATCCTCTTCTTCGACCGGATCCATCGGCAATAATTGTGGTTGCTCCGAAACCGGTTCTGGAATCGGTGGCGGTGGTGGCGCAGATGCAGCCGGGGGGACTTCCGGCTGAGATGATGGCGGCGGTGGGGGTGGCGCAGATGCAGCCGGGGGAACTTCCGGCTGAGATGATGGCGGCGGTGCTTGCTTGGCTTCTTGCTTGCGGGTATCTTCCTGCCCATAAGGGACATAACCCGGCTCATCAATCACAACCGAGTCGGGGTCAATTTCTGGAACATCGGCGTCCCCCTCTGTCACAAAGCCTTCAGTCGCACCTTGTCGCTTGGCAAGGCTTTCCATCCAGTTCGTGATTTCTTCAGGAGACATCTCGTCAAAATTGGGCAGATTTTCGTCAAGTGACATAGGTTTGCACCTCTTATGCAACAGGCGATGCTAACGCTTGTTTTATTACGTCAGCCAATCCGGTAAATCAAGATCGTCGAAATCATCCTCGCTTGATTGGTTGGTTGCTTCATCCGTTTCAGCACTGTCATCTGTGTCGCGCAGCCAATCGGGTAAGTCATCAAGATCGGTGAAGTCATCGCTAGTAGACGATGTAGTCGCTGCATTTTCAACGGTGTCCGATTGTGCTGCCTCGTCCACATCGAAGTCAAGGTCATCTAAAGCATCGTCGAAGTTCAAATCGTCATCAATATCTAAAGCATCGTCGAAGTTCAAATCATCATCAATATCTAAAGCATCGTCGAAGTTCAAATCATCATCAATATCTAAAGCATCGTCGAAGTTCAAATCGTCATCGAAATCCGGACTATCATCATCACGTGACGTATCGATTGTATCGACACGCAATGGTTTAATAGCCGGTGGTGCTTGTTCGGCTTTTTGATGCGCCTGCTGCAACCAAGCCGGGTCTTTTTCAAAAACGAAACGATATTGTTTTGCGGTTGTGTCAACTGAGCGTTGCGGGCCGGTTTCTTCATCGATGACGTTGAGCAACCAGTCGAATTCTTCAGTCGAGCCTTCAACCGGCGGTTCCTCGTCAAGGAGGTTGATGGGCGCTTCGGCTTCTACCTCTTCAATATATTCTTGCTCAATTGGCGCATCTTCGCTAGCCTCATAATCAAGATCAAGACCCGGTACCATCGCATTCAACCAATCAGGCGCATTATCGGCGGGGGTCAACGATGTCTCTTCGTCTGCATTGCTCATACTGGCTAGCGTATCGAAGTCAATCGCAGCCTCTTCGTCTAATTCCGGTTCATCACTCATCCAATCAAGGGCTTCCTCAACCGAAATCTCAGGTGCAGACTCGACCTCGTGATCTGCATCACTATCACTAATATCTTGCAACCAGTCGAATTCGCTGCTATCACCGCCATCGTCAACCTCAAATGCAGTGCTTTCGCTTTGTGCGGCGGTGATTCCACTGAGCCAGTCATCATCTATAGCATCCGCCTGCGTGGCGAATTCATCGCTGTCGTTGAATGTGCCTTGTGCTTCTAACTCATTGAGCCAACTCGAATCATCGTTTTCACTCAGGTAATCGGCTGTTGTGGCAGGCGAATAGACATCGGGCGCCGCATCTTCGCTAGGCGCATCCATCGCTTCGGATAACGGTTCGGTCGCCTCGTTGGTGTCTTCGGGCATCGACAAAATTTTTGTGCCCTTTGAACCGGTCGGCTGTGGGAATTCATTGGTTTGCGGTGTCTTGTCTTGATAATCGCCCGTGTCTGCTTCAATTTCGCTCATCCAGTCTCCGCCAGAATCGTCGGCTGCGTCGGCGATATGGCCTGCATCATCGCCCCCGTTGCCTTGTTCAAGTTCTTCTAGCCATGATGGACGATCTGTGACGCCCGAGTCGACCGTATCGTCCGTGTCGCCCCAGTCAAAGTCGTCCCCTGTATCGCCATCATCTTGTTCATCGTCCGTTGGCAATGCAGCCATGGCTGCATCTTCATCAGGGTCAAGCGACATCTCGGCCATCCAATCGGTGTCTTCGAGGGCTTGTCGAGCATCTTCTGTGTTATCCGTAATTTCATTCAACCAGTCGAACGAACCATCGTCCGCATCATGCGTATTCGTAACCGCAACCCCTTCAGATAGGGCATCATCATTGTTGAAGTCAGTGCTCGCGGCAATACTGTCGCCCGGCTCAGTCGCCAATTCTTCGTCGGTATCGAGTTCAACTTGACTGAGCCAATCGGCATCGACTTCGGATGCTGCGACGCTGCTGTCCTCTTCTAGCACAGCTTCAGACCAGTCTCCGCCGACTTCAAATGCGCCCATTGTATCGTCCGTTTCGTCATCGGCAATTGTGGATAACCAGTCGTCACTGTCGGCCTCAGCAGAAGCGACGATAGCCTCTTCAGCCGCTGTATCGAATTGTTCAGGAGACGCTTCGTCGTCGGCAATCGTGGATAACCAATCGTCACTGTCGGCCTCAGCATCAGTAATCGCATCTATCGCTTCAACGTCGGGATAAGAGGGCTGGTCAATCCAAGCTGCGCGGGTATCCTCTTCATGCGTCGCGGCAGGTTGCTCGACCCAATCCGGGACACTGTCTTCTTCGTCAGCAGCCGCTTCGGACGGTTCAACGTCAGGATAAGAGGGCTGGTCAATCCAAGCTGCGCGGGTATCCTCTTCATGCTGCGCAGCAACCGACGATTCTGCCGCGTCAGGTATCCGTGATTCGCTGGCCTGTTGTGCGAGTGACTGAACATCGCTGCTCCATTGAATGCCGTCATTCGCTGTTGTTGCGGGTTGCTCTAACCAATCAGGTATGTCATCAGGGGTTTGTGCTGGTACATCGTCAATCATATCTGTGGACGCATCTGTGGCTTGTGGCGAGAATGTGTCTGCATCATATCCCGTTCCATCATCCAACCAGTCGTAATCGTCATCGATTCTACCCACTGTTGCCTCCACGTTTTCGCTGGCCATCTCAGAGGCTGTTGCGGTTGCAAATGTTGCATCTGAAGATGGCGTGTCATCTACTGCTTCTGCCGGTGTCATATCGTCCGTTGATGCTTCCGCCATTTGCGCCATCTCACCGGTTGTCATGGCATCGATCATCTCATCGTCGAGAAATTCATCATCATCCATAATTTCATCGTCGTTGTTGGCTGCATCCTCAGCCGGTGCGAAGGTGGCCGCGGGCATTGCCGAGTCGTCCTCATCAAAGGCTTCGGCCAATTCCAACACATCAAGCGCGTCATCTTCATAATCGCTGAAATCTTGCGCTGCCGGAGGAGCAGACGCTATTGCTTGTTCTTGCGCCGGGATGTGCTCATCTTCAGCCGGAAGAGGCAGCTCATCGTCAATGGGTTGTTCTTCAAATGATGGCGGATGCAAGTCGCCAGTTAATTCAATGCCTGTGCCCTGCATCCATGCCAGCGAGTCGCGCTCGAGTTCATCTTCTTCATCTGTTTCTTCATCTGTGGCCAGCGCATCCTCAATCGGTTGCGCATCTTCCGGCATCGACGGCGCATCATCTGTAATTTCGACATCGGCATCTTGTAACCATGCCAACGAATCGCCCGTATCTGGGACTTCAAAATTCAATTCGCTTGCGTCTTCTACCGCGTTTACTTCACGTCGGGTGATATTTTCAGCCCCTTCGACAAACTCAATATTATCGCTTGCCCACGCAAGCGGGTCTTCGTTGTCGTGTGGCGAGAAATCTTGCGGCGTTGTTGCGCTCGTTTGCGCATCGTCTTCCGTAGTCAGCCACTCCAGCGCTTCATCTTCGGTGGCTTCGGTGGCGGGTTGTTGACTGTCGTCGCCCGTCATCCACGCTAAGCTGTCGTCTTCATCGGCAGGGAAGTCAAACCCTGTGTCGTCGGCGAATTCGGACGCGGTCTGTTGTGCAAACGTATCCCCCGCATCTTGCGAGAATTGCATATCGTCAACCGGTGCAGCATTCTCGTCATCAAAATCGTTGAGCCAGCCGCTGTCCGGCAATTCATCCACCGGGAAATCCGCTTCGGTGATTGGCTTCATGCTGCCGGTTGTTTCATCCAATATATCGTCAATGCCGGTCATCCAATCTGGCTCTGCAATATCCGACACATCCCCGGCGTCCGACAGATCGGCAGGCAAATCGAATTCGTCCCCTGCATCTGGCAAATCGAATCCATCCCCCGCATCTGGCAAGTCGGCAGGCAAATCGAATCCATCCCCCGCTTCCGAGAAATCGGCGGGTAAGTCGAATGTGTCATCAAACGATGGCACGTCGTCAACAGGCGCTGCCGATTCATCGAACACATCCATCCACTCATCATCGCTCACGATGTCGGGCGTATTGGGCATGTTTGCGGTTTCGTCGGCACCACCGGTGTCTTCAATATCGCCAATTTCTTGCAACCAAGGCAAATCGCCAGTGACCATCTGGCGTTGCGCCACTTCCTGATAATTCAGTTCTTCGAGTTGAAAGGCATCATCGGGGATGGCGCCAGCTTGTACGAGACTCAATGCTAAGTACGGGTCTACGGCTTCGACACGATTGAGATAGCGTTGTGCGTCGGACGGACGCCCTTCGTCGAGCCACAAACGTGTCATAATGCGATTGGCTTCGAGACAGTCTGGCAAAGATTGTAGGACATCCATGGCTGCTTCTGCCGCCTCAATGCGATAGCCGGCGTCCCACAAAGTTTGTGCCAGCAACAAACGCAAATCGGTACGATTAGGCGATTGTTCCAACGCATCGCGCAAAGTGGCGATGGCCCTGTCCGGCAAACCGTTGCGTGAATATTGCCGGGCGAGACCACCGGCAGTCAATTGTACTCGTGGCGATGCTACCCCTAAATGTTGCCGGTACAATTCGCGCAGCGCGTTGATCACATTGTCCGCATGTGGGTCTTGTTCGAACGCCCGTTCATAGTGCCAGACGGCACGGTCGGGTTGATTGGTGCGTTGATAGATTTCACCGAGTTGTGCGTGCGCGGTGAAGTCATCGGGAATGACGCTGAGAACACTTCGGTAAACCTCTGCCGCTTGATCCCAGTTGGCATTAAGCATCAGCGCCTGCCCCATATAACGATAGGCGGCGATATTTCTGGGATAATATTTCAAAATATGGCGGCAATGGTGAATGACTTCATTTAGGTCGGACGAGCCACTCTGCAACAAGGTGTCTACATTTTCGAGATACTGTTTTAAGCTAATCGTTGGCATGGGAACCGGTCTACCCCCATTTCCGTGACAAATATCTGCGCCGTCACACACACCGCCGCATGAATTCAACACCCTTTTAGTGGCATGATGAGACTGATGTGCAGCGCCTCCAATCTACAGTATAACATACAACAAAAGATAAAGTGCAACGGTTATCTTATGGATTCTAAGGAAAATTTTCGCACGACAGCTTGCACATTAACCGTTGAGTCGGTAAATTGTTGCAGCAACTTGATGATTTCGATTGAATGAAAGTGAGCCTAGATGTGGTGGCGTATTCGTTTGTTCTATTTATTCGTGTTGGTGGCCGGGACGATATGGTTTTTTGCGCACGTTGTTTTTGCTGATAACGTGTCGCAACTGGCTGCACAGGTTGACGCACGCCCCGCGCCAACTCTCGACGATTTTTGGCAAGGGCGGGCCGAGTGGGTGCTTGACATCGCCGATGTTGGCTTGCCAGTCGGCGAAAGTGACACGGTTTATCTCGGCGATGGTGTCTACTGGTCATATCTCCATGCTAGTTATCAATCGGCTGGGGTCGTTGACCAGTGTGGTCAACCGGTTGAATTTCCCGGTTGTTTGACTCGTTGGGAAAGCAGTGACGGTGGGCAGTCGTTCACCTTGACGACCCCGGTTTGCTCGATTCCTTGTGAACAGTGCCCGTGTGACGACCAACGCGACCACATCACCGCGCAACAATATCCGCGTGTGTTTTTCAACGGTGACGAGAATTATCTCGTCTATGAATGGCACGCGCATACGATTTTGCGCACATCCGACGATGGCTTGAATTGGTCAACATGGGAAGAGGTGCGCACACCGGGCGGGACGTGGCCGAGTTCATTCGCGCCATGCAGCGATGTCGAACGCATCGGCCCGCACCCCAATATCCGTGGCGAAGTCCATGATTGCCTCGTCGGTGCGCCGCCCGGCGTCTATGTCGAAGGCGACACATTGTATGTTTTCGTCGCTGCCGGGTCTGCGCCCGGCCACATGCGTTGTTATCGTGGCAATCGACACGACGGTGTTGCGGGATTGCAATTGTGCGGCAACGACCCGCTCTTCGCCGGTGCGCCGGAATATGGCCCGGTGGACATCACCGGCGGCGTTGAGGCCGACCCTTACTTCGATTTTCGTTATGTCAGTTCGGCGGATGTGCTCAAAGTGGGCGATCATTATTATATGGCGTATGAAGGGGTGCGCGGCCCCGATGTGCTCGAACGCGGACGCGATACGCAATTCGGTCTCGGCTTTGCGCGATCTGTCGGCGCGGCGATTGATGGCCCGTGGGAGAAGTTCGACGGCAACCCGGTCTTGATGCCGACTTCGCCGAATTTTGGGATCGGCCACGCCGATTTGTTGATTGTCGATGGCGTCACAATGATGTATACAGCGACTTCTGACGATACACGCGGGCGCTATGTCTTGGCATGGATTGATGCCGAATGACCGCATTTTGTAGGATAAATCTCCCTTGCGAATTTGTTGTTGCACGTTAAACTCTTGTTATCGGATTACTAGAGCTACCTTTTTGAAGGAGGTAACTAAATGAATCGTCGAATTGTAGTGGTATTTAGTATCTTGTTGTTGCTGGTTATTTCCGGCATACCGGCTTTGGCGCAAGATGAATTTGTGTTTGGTGTCGTTCTCGTCGGGCCACAAAATGATCGCGGTTGGAGTCAAGCCCATTTTGAGGGCGGTAAATTTGTTGAAGAAAATCTTGAAAATTCGCGGATGCTCGTTTTTGAAAGTTTGAACCCCGCCGATGCGCCGGAGACGACCTTGATGGATGTTGTCACCGAAATGGTAGATGAAGGCGCACAATTGATCTTTACGACGTCGGATGCTTTTGAAGAAGATACCGACCCGGTTGCCGAGGCTTTCCCGGATGTGACATTCATCAATGTGTCGGGCGACAATGCGCTGACCGGTGAAGCGCCGCCGAATGTCGGCAATGTGATGGGGCAGATGGAATGGGGTAAAGAAATTGCTGGCTGCGCTGCCGGTCTCGCGACTCAGACAGGGCATATTGGTTATCTTGGGCCGCTCATCAATGCAGAAACCCGTCGTTTGGCGTCGTCGGCTTTTCTAGGTGCTCGCTATTGTTGGGAAAACTTCCGCGATGGTGATCCAGCCGACTTGCAATTTGATGTGACGTGGATTGGTTTCTGGTTCAATATCCCTGGCGTGACGCTCGACCCGACCGAAGAAACCAATACTTTCTTCGACAACGGCGCTGATGTTGTCATCTCCGGTATCGACACGACCGAAGCGATTGTGGTCGCTGGGCAACGCGCGAGCGAAGGCGAAGACATCTTCGCCGTGCCGTATGACTTCACCGGTGCTTGTGATGAAGCGCCTGAGATTTGTCTCGGTGTGCCCTTCTTCAATTGGGGGCCGGCTTATCTCGACATTGCGCAACGGGTCATCGACGGCACATGGGAGCAAGCGTGGGAATGGGTTGGCCCGGATTGGGATGACCTCAATAACCTGAGCACGACCGGTATTGGCTTCATTTTCGGTGACGGCCTTGATGAAGAACAATCGACACAACTCGGCGAATTCATTGACTTGCTGTCGGAAGTGGCGAATTCACCTGATACACCGAACACCTTCAATGCACCTGATGCGCCGGAAGGTTTGGACATTGTTGCGCCGAATGCCTTCGCGCTATGGGAAGGCCCGCTTGCCAAGCAAGATGGTACGCCGCTTGCTGAAGAGGGCGAACTCGTCCCTGTGCTTGATGTCTGGTATCTCGATCAATTGCTTGAGGGGATGAACGGCGTCAGCAACTAAGCCTGAGTACAAAATGAGTATTTCATCGCGGAGGAGCAATCTTATGCTCCTCCGTTTTGTTTTTATGGTATCAAGAGGGTAATGAATGTCGGGCAGGAGGTTCTTATGCGTTATCGATTGATGATAATTGGATTGTTTTGTTTCGTGTTGTTGCTGGGCGCGGGTGTGTTTGCGCAAGAGGATGAATTTGTCTTTGGTATGATTCTCGTCGGGCCAAAAGACGATCAAGGGTGGAGTCAGGCACATTTTGAAGGTGGACGTTTCGTTGAAGATCATGTCGAGAATACGCGGATGATTTTTTTTGAAAGTTTGAATCCTGCGGACTCTCCTGACGATTCATTGTTGGATGTCGTCACCGATATGGTTGATGACGGGGCGCAGTTGATTTTCACCACATCGGATGCGTTTGAAGATGATACGGATGAGGTGGCGTTAGAATTCCCTGATGTGACGTTCATCAATATTTCTGGCGATCATGCGTTGACGGGTGAAGCACCGCCGAATGTCGGCAATATCATGGGGCAGATGGAATGGGGCAAGCAAATCGCCGGATGTGCTGCCGCCCTCACGACTGAAACAGGGCATATTGGGTATCTTGGCCCGCTCATCAACAACGAGACTCGTCGTTTGGCGTCGTCGGCTTATCTTGGCGCACGTTTCTGCTATGAACATTTCGCCGGTGAAGACCCTGACGATCTCATCTTTGATGTGACGTGGATTGGTTTCTGGTTCAACGTTCCGGGCGTCACGCTCGACCCGGTTGAGGAAACCAATACATTTTTTGATGCAGGCGCTGATGTCGTTATCTCCGGAATCGATACGACGGAAGCGATTACCGTCGCTGCGGAACGTGCTGCGGCGGGCGAAGATGTTTTTGTGTTGCCGTATGATTTTTCCGGCGCCTGTTCTGTGGCCGAAGCTATTTGTCTCGGTGTGCCGTATTTCAATTGGGGGCCGGCTTATGTCGAGGTTGTTGAGCAGGTGCGTGCCGGTGAGTGGGAACAGAGTTGGTTGTGGTTACCGCCAGATTGGAGCGATCTGAATAATCTTGAAACAAGCGCGATTGGCTTTGTGGTTGGCGACGGTCTTGATCGTGAGCGACAAGACATGCTCAATCAATTTATTGCTGACCTCGCGAATTATGCGACTAATCCATTTGTGCCAGACAGCCTCGCTTTGTGGAGTGGCCCGTTGATGCTGCGCGACGGTAGTGTGCTGGCGGGCGATGGCGAGTTGGTCTCACCCCTCGATATTTGGTATCTGCCACAAGTGCTTGCCGGTATGAACGAGTTCAGCGGATAATCGTCACCTCTCTCCCAAATCGTTACACACAAAATTGAGAGCGCACACAAACGCGCTCTTTTTGTTTTGTGGCATGGGATGTTTGCGGTATACTATGCTTCAGTTTTTCGGTCACTACGGTAAAGATGATTTTTATGGATGTTGAAGTCAAGAATATTCACAAACGCTTCGGCCCGGTTCATGCCAACAACGACATCAGCGTGACTTTCAAAGGCGGCAATATCGTCGGTATTCTCGGCGAAAATGGCGCGGGGAAATCGACGTTGATGAAAATCCTTTCTGGTTTTCAACCGGCGGATAGTGGCGAAATCTGGATTGATGGTCGTCCTGTCGATTATCACGGGCCACGAGCGGCAATTGCACATGGCGTCGGTATGTTGCAACAAGACCCGCTTGATGTTCCGGCTTTCACCGTGTTGGAGAATTTCATCTATGGTGCGCCGGGTGGCATGAATCTCAACCGTCCACAGGCACAACGGCAACTTTCAGAAGTCAGTCAACGTTTTGGTTTCGACCTCGACCCGGAAACGCCAATTAACCGCCTGAGCATCGCGCAACGGCAACAACTTGAGATTGTGCGATTGCTGGCGCTCGGCGTCAAATTGTTGATTCTTGACGAACCGACGACTGGAATCTCTGCCGAACAAAAAAATGTGCTTTTCGAGGCGCTGCGCAATTTGGCGAAAAATGACGGTTTGAGCGTGTTGCTCGTGTCGCACAAGCTCGAAGATGTGATTGCGTTGTGCGATGAGGTCGTTGTGTTGCGGGCGGGGAAACTTGTCGGCACGAAACAATTACCCGCAACAACTGACGAGCTTGTCACATTGATGTTCGGCGAAGAACTCGCACCGCATCAGCCCGAAGATATTGAATTTGGCGACACGGTCCTCAAGCTCGACCGCGTGCATTTGGCGAGCAAACGGCTCTCAATCACGGATTTGTCGCTCGAAGTCCGCGCCGGTGAAGTTATTGGCTTGGCGGGCTTGGATGGCAGTGGGCAACGTTTGATGATGCGCGCTTGTGTCGGCCTAGAAAAATGTGTCGCTGGCGATGTTTTCATTAATGGACAACGGATGACCGGGCAAGCGTATCGCAGTTTTATGCAACACGGCGTCTCTTTTGGCGCGGCGGGGCGCTTGGAAGAAGGGTTAATCGCTGGATTGACGTTGACCGAGCATATCGCGCTTGTTTCAGAGCGTGGGATGGTCATCGATTGGGCGCGTGCCCGGCAACATACGGAAACACAAATCAAGTTGTATGATGTGCGCGGTCATGCCGACAATATGATTGAACAACTTTCTGGTGGCAATCAGCAACGGGTGTTGATGGCGCTGCTGCCCGAAAATCCGGTGGTGCTGGTGTTGGAACAACCGACACGCGGCCTTGATGTCGACTCGGCGCGATGGATATGGCAGCAATTGCTCAAACGCCGCGCCGATGGGACGGCGATTATCTTCAGCTCAGCCGAGCTTGATGAAATCGTGACATATAGCGACCGTATTCTCGTCTTCTACGCCGGGCAGATTTATGAAATTCGCGACCCCGATGCTGTTTCAATCGATGAACTCGGGCGTCTCATCGGCGGCGATTTTCAATCGTCAGATCATGTGGAGCGACTGGCATGAGAAAGAATCAATCATTGGCATTGCAACTGGCTCTTGGCATCGCACCGATTATCATTTCGTTGGTGATTACCGCGATTATCATTCTTGTTGTCGGTGCAGACCCGGCTGAAGTTGTCGAACGAGTGTGGAGCGGGGCCTTTCGCGATTTGACATCGACGGCGCGAGTCGTCAATTTCTGGTTGCCGTTGACACTGGCGAGCATTGGGTTGACGATTACTTTCACCGCCGGGTTGTGGAATATCGGCGTCGAAGGGCAGATTATGGTCGGCGCCTTGTTCGCCACATTCGCTTCGCGTGAATTCGCTTCGCTGCCGACGGCTGTCGTCATCCCCATCGAAATCATTTTCGCTGTCGTGGGGGGGATGCTGTGGGCGTTGTTGGTCGGTGTTCTTAAGACGCGGCTCGGCATTCACGAGATTTTTGGCGGTGTTGCCCTCAATGCACTGGCGGATGTCGGCACGATTTTTCTCGTCTCGAATGCGTGGGCGCCGGCCACCGGCGCGACGGCGCAAGCTAGCGAACGGTTTGCACCTTCGACATTATTCCCCGCGCTGTCGGGCGATTTTCCCGTCAACTGGGTCGTCGCTATCGTGACGGTCATCGCTGCGATTGTCGTCATCTTCTCATTGCGCGGCACACGTTGGGGTTTGCATCTCAAAGCGACCGGCAAAAATCCGCGTTCGGCATTGTTGCTCGGTGTGCCGACAGAACGCACGGCGTTGAGCGCGTTCGCGGCTTGTGGTGCGCTTGCCGGCATTGCGGGGGCGCATCGTGTGCTGTTTACATTCGGCGACTTGCGTCCATTGGCATCGGGTGGGATTGGCTTTCTCGGTTTGTTGGTGGTTTTGCTGGTCTCGATACGGGTGCTTTGGGTGCCACTGGCAACATTCGTTTTCGCGGCGATTATCACCGGCAGCACGCGCTTGCGTATTTCGCTGCAACTTGACCAATCGTTAGCAGGCGTCTTGCAGGGGACACTCGTGTTGGTTGTCATTCTCTTTCAAGGTGTACGACAGCGTCTTGAACAACGTGTCACTCAAGGCGATGGCGATGAACCACAACAAAGTTTTTCACCGATTAGCGCGGAGATGACCGAATGAATCAAGAACTGATTAACGCACTCAACAGTATTGTCGCCAACGCGACGCCGCTTGTGATCGCGAGTATGGGCGAGACGATTACCGAACGCGCGGGGGTCGTCAACCTCTCGTTGAATGGCAGTATCATCCTCTCGGCGATGGCCGGCTTTGTCGTTGCGTTGCAAGCCGACAGCCTCATCATCGGCTTGATTGTTGCGATATTGGTTGGTGCATTGATTGCGCTAATTATTTCGGTGGCGAGTATCGAATTACGTCGTGACCAAATCGCCGTTGGCTTTGTGTTGACGTTGCTGGCGGCAGACCTCGCGCAATTTCTCGGTCAAGACTTCACCCGTGTGCCCGGCCCGCGTATCTCAAAGTGGTCATTCCCGATTTTGAGCGAGATACCCATCATCGGCGATATTTTCTTCGATCATGATGTTTTTGTGTATTTCAGCTTCGTCCTCGTGATTGCGGCGTGGTTTTGGTTATTCCGCACACGCGGCGGTCTTGAGCATCGCGCCATCGGTGAACGTCCGGAGTCGGCCTTTGCACGCGGCACGAATGTCAACCGGATGCGTTATTTTTACACGGTATTCGGCGGCGGCTTGGTTGGGTTGGCTGGGGCAGCCTATTCGTTGAGTGTCAAACCCGGTTGGGCGACGCCACCGGCGATGCAAGGCGATGGCTGGATTGCGCTGGCAATTGTGATTTTCGGTGGTTGGCATCCGTTTCGCGTCGTCTTCGGCGCGTATTTGTTCGCTGGTCTCCGCGCTGCCTCGTCCGCGATTCAACGCAATGGCGGCCTCGACCTGCCACTCGTCGATGTTCATGTGAACATTTCATTCATCTTGCTCAACGGTCTGCCGTGGTTGCTGATGATTTTGACATTGCTTGCCGTCAGCAGTGGGGGTATCGAACGCCTCGTGAGTCTGTTACCACGTCAGATACAAAATCGCATGCGCAATGTCCTCCGCTCCGACCCGCCTGCCGCGCTCGGCACCCGCTTTGAAGCCGAGTGATGTATAATGAGGTGACGAGACACTCAGCCTGCATGTCAAACAACATCGTCTTGGGTATGTCATGTCCGACAGTTTGATTTATGTGCTGTCGGAAGATAAAGAGGCGGGTGTGCGTGTTTCCCGGATACCGGATGTGTCATTCATCCGGCGTGGACGTATTCCCGCGAATTTCAATACATAATTATTAAGCCGATGACAAATCTTCAAGCCGCATCTGCGCCTCCGCCGCGAAGGGATACGGATAGACCTGCGCCCACGTCAGCACCCATTCGTATTCTTCGCGTGCATCATCATCGCGTCCCATGCCTTCGAGTATCTGCCCGCGCAGATAATGCCGCGTCCCGGTTTCGACCGTCAAAGCACGGTCGATATTGGTCAACGCATCGCCGAAATTGCGCAGGCCGAGATTGGCTCGTGCGCGATATTCGTCGGCAATCGGCGCTTGCTCGGGCGGTAATCCGTCGCCGATGCTATTCAACAGGCTCAGTGCCTCACTCAATGGGTTGCCGTCTAGGTTGTCGGCATTGTCTACCAAAATACGCGCCCGCAACAGACGAATTTCATCATCGGGCAATACGCCTGTGCCGAGCAATTCTTGTGCATCGGCTTCCGCGATGGTGAAGTTACCGGCGTGATAGGCCGCGATCATACGCTGTGCCTGAATTTGTCGGTCATCCGTCAGGCGGACGGCGTCATCGAGGTCTTCTCGCGCCAAATCAAAACGCCCTTCGTCCGCGTAAATCTGTGCCCGCGCCACGAGT
This sequence comes from Chloroflexota bacterium, assembly GCA_003695675.1. Lineage (GTDB taxonomy): Bacteria > Chloroflexota > Anaerolineae > Aggregatilineales > Phototrophicaceae. The sequence goes on along the minus strand of RFIA01000115.1, from coordinate 6,005 downwards.
GCATCTGCGTATGACGGGTCTTCCGGCGGGCCTTCAAGCGCTTGTGAATACGCCGCCAACGCAAGATCCGTATTCCCCTCTTGCAGACGTGCGTCGCCAAGTAACTTGTAGGCGGTCACACTGCCGGGGAAGTAGAACAGGTAATTTTGCGCGAAAATCACCGCTAGGCCGGGATCGTTGTCGGCAAGTGCGGCGCGGATGCGCAAACGATGTGGCGCTTCGAGGAATGGGTTCATATAGATGGCGAGGAAAGCTTGATCTTTGGCAAGATCATATTCGCCTTGCTCGAAATAGATTTCACCTTTTTCAATGACGAGGCGAACATCATTGCGCAGGCGCTCAACCTCCAATCCCATATCTAAGATTTCAATGGCGCGGTCGAAATTACCATCGATACGATAACGGCGTGCGATGACGAGATACGGCTCGGCCAGATTGAAATCGCCGACTGCATCGTCCGAAATGCCGATAGCATCTTCTGCGCTTTGTTGCGCTTGGTCGAGGAATTCCCGCGCTGTCGTCAGGTCGTTGTTGGCCAAGGCCTCTTCACCGAGCGCCAACCACACTTGTGCAAAACCCGAATCGATCAACGAACGAGCCGTGTCGTCGCTGCGGCCTTCTTCGAGGCGTTGTTGTGCTTCGGCCAACACTTGGCGCCCGCGTTCTGGGTTGCCAAGGGCGATATGCGCAAGGGCTTCGTAATAGAATGGATTCGGGTTGAAGACGAGCGTGTCTTTTTCGTCTTCGAGCAATGCTTGTGCTTCGTCCGGATGCCCACTGTTCAACAAGTTGACCGCATTGCGCAATACTTGATCGCCACCTAACGATGGATACACGGCTGTTGGCTGCGGTTGGAAGATTCTGTCGCCGCGTGGCACGAAGTCGGGGTCGAAAGTTGCTGTCGGCGGTGGGGGATCGACCGGCGTTGGCGAGGCCGTCGGGGTCGCGCCCGGTGTATTGGTTGGTGTCACTGTCGGCGTGAAGGTCGGCGTATTCGTCGGGGCGAAGACGGCGCTGCGCAGGCTCGGTGTGTTCAAGACGACGAGTACCGCCACAATCGCGAAGACGATCAACACACCGGCGACGGCGCTAGCGACATACAAGCGTAACACGAAGGCGTCGCGTTCACCGGCACGGCCTTTTGTTTTCTGCACCCATTTGGGACCCGCAGCGCGTGGTGGCGCCAAATACTCGCGGACAATCGAGTCGGCTTGTTGTTGGGCGGCGGCGATGCGTTGAGCATCGGGAATGGGCACGCCGACTTGCTGCTGTTGTACTTGTGCGGCTTCTTGGGTCGCCGTCAAAGGACGAATCACACCGCTAGCTGCCGGTTCGGATTGTGTGCTTTGTGCCGGAGAGATTCCCATCGCTTCGAGCGCACGCAGTCCGGTTTCGTTGTGCGGGTTGATCTCCAACAATTTGCGTAGGCTGAAGAGTCGTTCATTGCGGTCGCGAGAGACACTTGCCATCCACAACCACGCCGCCTCATTGCTCGGATCAAGCCGCAACGATTGTTGCAGCAATTGTCGAGCCTCTTCTTTATTACCCGCTTTGGCCGCTTCGATTCCCCGTACTCGTAATTCTCGTGCTTGATCGGCTGCCACATCAACCCCCTGATAAGTACGTTCGTTTGCCGCGTGAAGATCATGCGCAATAATTATCTTTATTGGTAACTACTCAGATTGTGTCTTTGTCAAAAGAAACGTAAAAAGATTCACCGCAAAGGCGCAAAGTGGCAAAGATCGCAAAGGATTTTGTCAGGCAATCTTGGCGTCTTGGCGGTTCAATAGCGTTTCATCCTGCTCGATTGATGCCTGTATGCTGAGTAGTTATCTTTATTGTAACGCAAGGCTGTGTTCATGAAAAATGTAAAATGCCGGTGATATGACCATCACCGGCATCTATGAAGTTAGTATATTGTTACAATTTATCTATCGGCGCCGTTGACCTCAGTGATGCGGCCTTCAACTTCTGGCGCGACGGGACTGTTGGCTTCGATGTATTCGGCGACAACTTGGTCGAGTGGACGACCAAAGTCATAGGCATTTGCGGCTGTGACGAAAACTTCATAACCGTCGCCGCCACCACGCATAAAATCGTTTGCCGCTACAGTGTAGACAGCTTCGGGGTCAATCGGCTCAAATTCACCGGCGTCATTGAGTACCTCGACACTCACGATGCGGTTGCCCGGTTCGGCACTGGCGTCATACGAGTAACGAATGCCGGAAACTTGTGGGAAGCGGCCAGAGAGGTCGCTGCGGTCGATCAAACCATCGTCGCCGAGTGTGATGCGCGAGACGCCATTTTCCAACGCGGCGATCACTTCTTCGCCCGTGAGTTCAAAAGTGCTGACGAGATTGCCGAATGGCAGCACCGTCAATACTTCGCCGAGTGTGACTTCGCCTTCATCAATGTCGGCGCGGATGCCACCAGCATTTTGGAATGTGATTTGTGCGCCGGTTTCGTTGCGCAGTGCGTCGGTGATCAGATTGCCCAAATTGCATTCTTGTGCGCGGCAGACAGTGCGGTCGCCCGTCAAGAAGACACCGGCTGTGCCGACCGGGGTCATACGCAATTCTTCAATCGGTTCGGCCAAGCCCGCCACAATGTCGGACACCTCTGGGTCGGGCGTGATGTAACGCGACAGCAATATCGCGTCGCCTTCCCAATCGCTGAGGACGCCGTTGGCATCAAATTCAACATCAAGCCGACCGAGATAGACAGTAGCTGTCGAAGCCTGCACGACGAGAACCGGTTCGCCGCTCGCGCTTTCCAACACAAGTGGATATTCGCCCTCGGCGCCGGCGTAGATGTTGCTGAGGAATGTATTGGTGTGCCCGCCGACAACAATATCCACACCAGAGACGCCTTGTGCCACCATTTGGTCGGCTGCGAAACCGATATGTGTCAACAAGATGATTTTATCAACACCCATCGCCGTGAGTTCATCGACGGCATTTTGTGTGACGGCAATCAGATCATGCTCGAAAACGAGATCGTCTGCCGGTGACGAGAGGATTTCGGTTTCGGGGGTTACAAGACCGATAATGCCGACATTTTCGCCGTTGACATCGAGAACGACCCACGGGTCAACTAACCCCGCTAACAATTCGTTATCGCTGAAATCGACATTGGCCGTCACAACTGGGAAGTTTAGCCCGTTGATGAAATCGGCCAGAATTTGGCTGCCGTCATCAAATTCATGATTGCCGAGTGTCATCGCATCGTAACCGATGGCATTCATGATTTGCACACTGTCTTGACCGCGCCATTGTTGATGGAAAAGCGTGCCGGTGAAGCGGTCACCGCCGTCAAGGAGCAGCGAATTTTCAACCTCATCGCGAATTTGATTGACGACGGTCGCTTCACGCGCCGCGCCACCGTTGCCGTCGCGTTGCGGTTCGTGATGACCGTGTACATCATTGGTGTGCATAATCGTCAATCGAAAAGGTTCCTCATCATCTTGTGCGCTCACTGCGCCGATTGCGATGACGGCGACCAACAATACCCCCAATACAATAACAATTTTTCGTGTCATGAAATGCTCCTTCCATGCAAATTAAACGAGATATTCGTATTTTGTGCCTTCTTGGTTGTGGGCACATTTAGGTTATGTACACATTGAGTTTAAGAGATTGTTAAGGAATATGCAATAGGACGCGCATTATACCGGCGGCCACGGATAATTCGGGCCAGGACCGGGTTTGGGGTAGCGTTTTGTTTTGAGCAGTCGGGTAATGCGTGTTTCAAGGGCTTTTATCTCTGCTTCAGAGAGCAGGTTTTCGAGCGCTGCACAATACGTGCTGTCCGGTTTCATCAATTCACAGCGCAGGGCATCAATATCTTCGAGCAAGGTGTCGGGAACACGTTCCCCGGCGAAGTCCCAGATCACGGTGCGCAATTTGGGCGCAGTATGAAATGTGATGCCATGATCGATTCCCCACAAGTGGTCTTCGTCGTCAACCAAGCAATGCCCACCTTTGCGGTCGGCATTGTTGACAATGTAATCGAAAGCCGCTATTCGCATCAAGTCCGGCAACGCACTTTCATCTAGGGAAAAATAATTGATGGCCGGGTCATGGTTGATGTACAGTTGCACCGAACCGAGTCCATGTTTTGCGTTGCGCAGCACCGTCGGTGGGACAATTTGCCAACCCAGTTGATGCGATGTATGAAAAGCAGCCACTTCGCGCAGGCAGAGTGTTCCATTGGGGAAGTCCCACAATGGGCGTTCGCCTTTCTGCGGTTTATAGACCGCGAGAATCTCCGCATCCTCATACATCACCGAGACGAGGAAGGTGTAATTTGAACTCCAACGCATGAGGCCATGTTCAGTTTCGACCGTACCATGTTGTAAAATCTTCAGCAATTGCGGCACGGTGAAAGATGATTGCGGTGTGTTTTCGGCAGGATGTTCGTTCAATTTAGGTCCAGTAATAAACCAATCTTCCATTTTGTTTCGGGTCGGCGCGGCCCGCTTTGACGGCCAGCATCGCTTGCTCACTCAACGCCCGCATCTGTTGACGGCTGCACCAGAAACGAATCACACCCGGTTTGGTATCTTCGTCTTGGCTAATCATCAATTCTTGCGCAAGAAGCACGACTTTGTCTTGCTCTTCATCGTAGCCGAGACCCATCTGTGCGACGCGGAAGAGTGGCTCGATAGGTTCGCGCAAATCCATATCCAGCGGCTCGTTTTCGCTTGCTGATGAATCATCTTCTGGCACAGGGTAACGCCTGTCGAGGTCGTCAACCAATTCATTGATTGCCTCGCTCAAGGCCCACGCTTGTTCTTTTTCGATTATCAGCGAAACAATCTTCGTGCCTTTGCCGGCCTGCAAATGAAAGACACGTTTCCCTTTGGGGCCAATTGTGCCGATTGTGATAAATCCGACCGGATTCAGTTCGATTTCAACTGCCATCTGTTATTCGCCTTCGGCGGTTGTTGCTCTCTCTTTCTGTTGTTTGCGTTCGCGTTCCAATTGTTGGACGTGCGCCACATCGTTCATCGTACCGATATACGGGCGGCCATATCCGAGCATCAGTGTGCTAATAGACGCCGTAGAAATCACAATGCGTTGGAAGGTGTCGAGGTGCATCCCTAAATAATGCGCCAATATCATCTTAATCAAATCTGCATGAGAGACAATGGCGATCATTTCGCCCGGATGCTTTGCTGCCAGATGTTCCAATGTGTTGACGGCACGGACTTGGACTTCGCGCATCGTTTCGCCATTCGGGAAGTAAGCGCGTGAAGGATACTCCTGCACAACATGCCACATCTTGCGTTTTGTCAAATCGGCGATGGGTTGTCCTTCCCAATCGCCATAATCAACCTCACCGATTCCTTCTAAGATTTGGATCGGCAATTCGGGATGATATTTCTGAATCGCTGCTGCGGTTTCCATTGTGCGGTCAAGTGGGCTGGCGTAGAGTTGTTGCAATGGCGCGTCGGCAAGCCGCTTCCCCAAGGCTTCGACCTGTGCTTTGCCATCTTCATTGAGATGGACATCAGGGATACGCCCGGCCAATTTCCCAGTCTTGACGAATTCGTTTATGCCATGTCGGATGAGTAAAATTTGTGTCATGTATGCTGTGTGTCACGCTGTAGTTATCTGTCCTGTCTGCATGATAACATATCCTGTGGCGAATTACATCTTGTTTTCCCACAGCTCGCGCTTCATTCTTTTTTTCGCTTTACGGGAACGCGGTTGGCCTTGCGTCCGCAAGGCGAGAATCCGCCCGTCGCTGACGCTCAAATACACCCAACCCTCAGGACTCACGGCGACATCAAGGGGATGATGCGGCCATAACCCACTTCCTTGAAAATTGATTTCATCATACGAAATGGGGATTGCATTTCCCTCAAGTTGTTGTGATGGGAGCAAAATTTCGTCCTCAACCGGATTATCCCCGTCAAAGTAAATGGCAGCCAACGCAAAGCCGGTTAAGCTCGCTTGGTTGCTGTCACCGGCGAGGACAATCAACAACGAGTCTTCAAGATT
>RFIA01000114.1 GCA_003695675.1 Chloroflexota bacterium | reverse complement strand
GACATCGACTTCACCGATGACCGTCTGTATCCCGCATCGTTGGAATTTCTCGCGCAAGCGATAGACCATCACCTGAAGCAACGTCTTGAGATTGTGCAGCTTTCGGGAGATGATAATACACAATCATGATATATTTGCGATCAAGCAGCTCAGAGAAACAGATGCAATGATGAAGCACAAATTCACAACAACAAGACTTGCGCAATCGGGCATCTTGCACCATGCCGCCAGATGTTCAAACATCCGGCTACCAAAATACCAAACCCACTGTACGTAGACATAGCAATTCCTAGAGGGGTTATTTCGGGGTATGCAATCCAATGTAGTACCCACGATTAAATCAGGTAACGCGCCAATTGTAGGGGCGAGTTCGCGAACCGCCCCTACTGAGTCGTAATGAACCATAATCGGTCGTTGTAGGGGCGACCCGGCGGGTCGCCCCTACGTCGCGCCACCTGATTATTTTGTTAAAGAGCATCAGGGTGCTTGGCTTTGTGGCAACCGGAAACCGCTCTGTCTACGTGTGGAGCATTTATTCTCTGGTTACCTTATGATTTCTGAACTACGTAAGTCCTAGATCAAAGTCTTAATCACCCACGGGGGTCGGTTCGGGACGTGGCGCGGCTGCTTCAGGGTTCGGTTCGGGGATCGTAGCCTCTTCGTCGCTGATGATGCCCTCTGAAGCCAACACGCGCTTGAATGACACAATCGCAACTTCGCACATGCCGAGATCGGGTTGATTCGTTGTCAGGCTTTGCAGCGCGAGATTCGGTTTGATAATCACACGAATCACAGGGTTGTTGATATGCTTCGCCGTGAAGCGAATATACTCATACGAGATACCGGCCACGACGGGGATGAGGATCACCCGCGAGAGTAACAATAGTGGCAATGACGGGCGTCCGAGTGTCGCGAACAAAATCACACTGATGACGGCCACCGTCAGCAAGAACGCGGTCCCACAACGCGGATGCTCAATCGGATATTTGATGACCTCTTCTGGCGTGAGTTCAGCACCGGCTTCGTAGGCATTAATCGTCTTATGCTCAGCGCCATGATAACCGAACAACCGCTTGACATCTGGCAGATGACCGATGGCCCAAATGTAGGCGATGAGTAAGCCGAGTCGAATCAGACCTTCAAGGATATTCTCGACAACACCCGGCAATTCTGTATCGAGTAAGCCTTCAGCCCCACTCGATGCCGCCGCCGGGAGCAAGAAAAACAAGCCAATGCCGAGAATGAACGAGAACGCAATCGTGACATAACCGATAGGCCCGTCGAAACTGACATCTTCCTCTTCACCGAGCGCGACATCTGCCGACCACATCAAAGCGCGTGTGCCGAGACCGAGCGCATCCCACAATAAAATCAAGCCGCGCACGAAAGGCAACTTGCTGATGCGCCCGCGATACAAGGTTGCATTCAACGCTTGTTCATGGACGACGATTTGTCCTTCCGGGTTGCGCACCGCAATCGCCGCGTTATGTGCGCCGCGCATCATCACGCCTTCAATAACAGCCTGCCCCCCATAGGAAAATTGTGGTGGCGTTCCATTTGCATTTTCACTCATCGTCTCGCTTATACTCCTACTCAAATAACAACGGCCTGCTGCCGCTTGCTGTCGTTTCCTCAACCGTGAATTCGCCCGGCGGTTGTATCAGCAACCACACCGGGCCGCCGACCGGGCATCCGTCAATATCATTACAATCTGCACCCGCTAATGGCAATGTGTAGACACCCTCCGCCGGACGCATGATAGTTATATTACCATATTGATCTAATAGATAGGCTTTTTCTGCCGTTGCACTCACCTGAATCTCAGATGATCCATCGCTTCGCGCCCATGCCAACAAGGTTTGCCGCCCATTGCTGTGTTGTAAGCGCACCACATCCACCGTTTCGTTTTGTGCGAGTGCGGCTTGCTCAACACCGTCGAGATAATTGATGACCATCTGCCATGCTGCAAATGCCGGGCGACGAGTCGCATCGGCACGCAGCAGGCCGAATGTCTCGCCACCGGGCGGCAAATTCCAATCGTAGAATTTATAGACGGCGATGTGGTCGGCACCTGCGGCGAGACCCAATCCGGCAGCCTGCACGATGAAGGCCGACTGTTGGTCGAGGTCGAGTTGATACACCGGACGTTCAACCGGCCACAACGGGTCTTCAGTCGGTGGCGCATTCATCTCGTTTATCCAGATGGCTTTATCGCCGAGACCGTAGCTGTCGAGTAACGCTTGCGACTGCCCCACAATATCGTAAACGCTGTCTGTGCGGAAGTAGATATGCAGGCTGAGCACATCGAAGTAATAATCATTGGCAGCCGCTTCCGGGTCGTCCATGATACGTTCGAGAAGCCGGTCAACATACAAGCGTCGTCCGGCATTGACATCGTGCCAATATGTCGTCCCGGCAAGATGTATCACGGCGTTGGGATTGCCCTGCTTCGCCGCGAGATAACCGACGCGCAGCAGCTGATAATAATCTTCGAGACTGCCTTCAAATTCATAGCCATAAGTATCTGGCGTGATGTCCGGCTCATTCCAGATGATGAAATGATTGACGCCGCGACTGTCGTAATATTCGGCGGCGCGGCGGACGAAATTGGCCCACAAATTGTCGGGGTCATCCACGGGCAAGTACAAGCCACGCGGCACACCGATATTGACCGAACCGTCCGTCGCCCATTGGGGTGTATGCTTCAGCAGCGCTACAACTTCGCGATTGCAATCATTCGCCGCCTTGAGCCAACGGTCATCGACATTGAGCGTGTGCCAGTCATCAGGGCCAGTCGGTTGATGCTGCGCCCAATCAAAGATGATGCGTTCCCAACCCGGATGGAGTTCGCAAACCTCATCCGGCAGCCAGAAACCCTCGACGACACCGAAGATATTCTCCGACTGTGCTGAAGCAGGCATCACGAAAATAAATAGCAATACAATAACCGAAAATATCCGTATCCCGCGAAGACAGAAAATATTGAACCGCAAAGGCGCAAAGGACGCAAAGAAATTCGTTCTGTTGCGGTCAAGTATACCTTGCCCTATCCAGCCCATACGATTTCCATTCTCTTTACGATACCGCGTGAAACACATTCAACACTTGTTACCGTTCTTACGCCATCGTCCGGCGTATGTCTTGCAAGTTCAATTGCAGATTGCGATGTCCGTTCCATTCGTTCATTTCGAGATAATAGGCCGCATCGATATAATCCGGGCGAACACTCGCCCATTCGCCGAGACCGAAGCCAATCGCATCAATCGGTGGTTGGCCAGCACGGGAAATCTTCAGCTTGAGATGACGATTATCTTCGCCGACCGTGCGCCACTCGACGACGCGCAAATGTCGCGACATCAACACCGGCGCACTATTATGAAATCCGGTCGGTTCAAGCTGTTTGATTTCATCGACGAGATGCTCCGACAAGTCGTGGACATCGACTTCGGCATCGATATTGAGGGTCGGCACGAGTTCTTGACCGTCGAGAGTGCGCCGTGCGATGTCCATCAAACGTTCTCTAAGCGCGTCAATATTTTCGTTGCGAACAGTGAACCCCGCCGCCTGTGCATGGCCACCGTGCCGCACCAGCAAATCGGCACATTGGTCGAGGGCATTCGTGATGTCGAATTGTGGGATGCTGCGGCACGATGCACGGCTCTCGTGTTCACCGAGTTCCATCACAATCGCCGGTCGGTAAAAGGCCTCGACCAGCCGCCCGGCGACAAGCCCGACAACACCCGGCAGATAATCTTCACCGGCAGCGAAAATCAACGGCACATCATCTTGTTCTTCGTCGATGAGCTGCGCTTCAATTGCTGCTTGCATCTCACGGGTGATGTCTTGCCGCCGCGCATTGAGCGCCTGCATTTCATGGGCAAGCGGCAAGGCGGTTTCCATATCGGGCGCGGAGAGCAAATCGTAGGCCAACATCGCACTTTCAAGCCGACCGGCAGCGTTAATGCGCGGGCCGAGTCCGAAGCCGATACTCGCTGCGGTGACTTGTCCCGGTTGAATATCAGCAACTTCGAGCAAGGCTCGCACACCGGGGCGCTGCGCTCGATTCAAGGCGACAAGACCGCGCCGGACAAGCGAACGATTCTCAATATGATTGAGCGGCACGAGATCGGCAACGGTACCAATCGCCACGAGATCAAGAATATCTGACGGTGCGAGACCGGTCTCAATGCGATCCATTTCTCGCGAGACTTTCAACAACGCTTCTGCGAGTTTATAGGCGACACCGACACCGGCAAGCATCTCTTCGGGATAATGGCAGTCGCTCTGTTTAGGATTGACGACAGCGTAGGCATCCGGCAATTCAGGCCCAATCGAATGATGGTCGGTCACGATGATGTCCAGCCCAGCAACCTTACCCTCTTCAATCTCATTGATGGAGCGAATGCCACAATCAACTGTAATCACCAATTTCGCCCCCTCACGCGCGAGCGTATAAAGCGCTTCGCTGTTGAGGCCATACCCTTCATCAACACGATGGGGGATATAGGGGCGCACATCGGCGTTGAGTGCTTTGAGCACCTGCACCATCAGCGCCGTCGATGTCACGCCATCAGCATCGAAATCCCCATACACAACAATCGCCTCCCCAGCTTTAATCGCTTGTCGAATGCGCGCGACCGCTTTGTTCATCCCCTTCAACTTGAAAGGCGGGGTGTCGGTCGTCTTCACATACAAAAAACGATAGGCCGCGTCGGGTGTGGTGAAGCCACGATTGTATAATACTTGCGCAAGCACCGGATGAATTTGTTTATATTGTCGCAGCAATTCAGGTGGAACTGAGGGGGCGACAAACCATTGTTTGGGCAGCATAGACACTTTTCAAAAAATCTCTACAATACAATTGACCGACGATAGTACCATGTTGCGGTATTGCATACAAGTTTTTGTGAGGACGAGTTGATGGCGCGAATCATTTTCATGGGCACACCGAACTTCGCTGTACAAACATTGCAAGCGCTGATTACGCATCACGATGTGATCGGCGTCATCACCCAACCCGACCGCCCCGCCGGTCGCAAGCAACGTATACGAGAGTCGCCGGTCAAGCAGGTCGCGCTTGCGCACGATATTCCCATCTTTCAACCACAACGACTGCGTAAAGCAGAAACTATCGCCGAATTGCGTGCGTGGCAACCCGACACACCCGACGTGTATGTCGTCGCCGCATTCGGGCAAATCTTGCCGCAAGAGGTGCTCGATATACCGCATCACGGTTCGCTCAATGTCCACGCCTCATTGCTCCCACGATGGCGCGGCGCGGCGCCGATTCAAGCCGCTATCCGCGCCGGTGACAGCGAAAGCGGCGTCACCATCATGAAAATGGACGCCGGTCTCGACACCGGGCCGATGCTCGCGCAGCGTGCGATACCGCTTGCCCCCGACGAAACCGGACAATCACTGCACGACAAGCTGGCGACACTTGGCGCAGAATTGTTGCTCGAAACGCTGCCGGGTTATCTCGCGGGGGACATCACCCCACAACCACAAGATGACTCGCTGGCGACACTCGCGCCACAAATCAAAAAAGAAGAAGGTCACATCGATTGGTCGCAGAGCGCCGCCTCAATCGAGCGGCTCGTGCGAGCCTTCACGCCATGGCCGGGCACATATACCTTTTGGGATGGCACACAACTCAAGATTCTACGCGGCGAAGTCGGCGATGGCCACGCAGACGCGGGCGTGGTGATTGAGCGCGATGAGCGCATCGCCATCGGCACAGGCGAAGGACTGTATTATCCACAAGAGGTACAACTCGCGGGCAAAAAGGCAGTCGATATTGAGGCATTTTTGCGCGGGCATCAAACATTCATCGGCGCACACTTGGGATAGCAACTTAATCCGCAACTACTCAAGGCTGTATGCTCGTGGGCAGAAAATAAACGATTCAACGAGGAGTTATCTCAATCTTCAAACACGCGGCGTAAATGCGGTTCTAGTTCGGCGACGCTATAAACTGGCTCAGCACAATCGAGCAGCAAGTATCGCGCCGATTTCGGCGGTTTGGCGTGGGCATAACTCGCCATGCGCAGATGCCGGTCATGGACAAATGTGTAACCATTCTTGACGGCAATATGCCCGGCAACAAGCACACGTTGTTCGTGAGGGCTGAGTTCAGAAATGAATTCGAGAAATTTTTGGGTGATAAGACCATAAGTGCGCACATCAGAAGCGAACTCATTGCGGGTGAAGAGCACATTCCACAACAGATTAAAATCTTCCTCTTGGCCAAGAAAGATGTTGCGCAAAAAATGATCGTAACGTGGGTCATCAAGGCTCGTCACGGCGAGGTAACGTTGAACCAACTCGAAATACGGTCTTCCAAAATAATGCTTGCACTCGGTACGCAGATAATACGGACTATATTCGCGTACGACGTCATCAAGATGTTCGCGAAATGCTCGATGGTCGAAATCAAGCAGATATGCCATGCGCTCAATTGAGGTGACAGCTTCTGTCGCGCCAGCGTGAGTCAACAAGACACCGGCCTGTGTCCGCGCATAAAAGGGCAAATCCGTCAGAAATTCGATGACGTCCTCCACGCTGTACAGTGCATCGTCCTGCCGAGCATAACGGACAAGTGCATGTTCAAAGCGCGGTGTATATTCCACCGCACCTTTGGCGAGTGTCGTGCCATAGATATGCGGCATCTCGTGATTGCCACACAGCAACACCACACGGTCACGCCCATACTCGGCTTGCAAGCGCATGACATCGACCAACATGTCGAGGCTTTCATCTTCTTCCTCTGGCCCTTCGCTATGGATGAGATCGCCACAAATGACCAAGCGGTCGATACTGCCCGCGTTGAGTCCTTCGAGAAAACAATCGCGTAAACGCCGGTAAACATCGCCCGCACCGTGTAAATCGGTGACCACCATCGCAATACCGTCGTTCAAATCAACAGCGCGTTGCTGCATCATGCGACTCGACCATTGGCACGAAAAAGGGGCACGGCACGCCGCACCCCCGCGGAATCATGGAATCTCATTTGGATTAGTATCCTAAAACACCAACAACAGACTTGACCGCTTCGGCACTGATGTTGAGCATCTGTTTTTCTTCGTCATTCAACTCCATCTCGATAACTTTCTCGACACCGCCAGCACCAAGCACTGCCGGTACGCCGATGTAGAGACCCTCGTAACCATATTCACCATGCAGCAAAACCGCCGATGGAATGACACGTTTCTGATCTTTCAAAATCGCTTCGACCATCTCAACAGTCCCCGCAGATGGCGCGTAATAACCACTGTAACCGAGCAAGCCGACGATT
>RFIA01000113.1 GCA_003695675.1 Chloroflexota bacterium | reverse complement strand
TCTTTTATCGCGACCTGTGGCATGTGCCGGGTTTGCATCCTGAGCCGGGCGGCGAACTCGACGATTACGACCCGTCGGTGGCGCGGGAAGCAGCGATGGAATTAATGGCCGGGATTGTGCCAGAGCACGGTTGGTGGTCAATCGATGGCTTCATCGAAGCCGTTCACAACACCGACCCCGACTTTCAGCGTCCCGGTGGCGACTACGACAGTTGGTACATCCGCAATGACGACGGCGATTATCTGGCCGGATTTGAAAGCTGGGACGCGGTCGAGGGTGCGCTGCTTGAATTTTACATCAACGGGCCGATGCACTGGCTCGGTCTCGTTGACCTCGCGCAAGATGCAGCGCGGTTGACGGCCTATGGCCGCGCCTTCCTCAGCGATGGCAATTGGCCGACCCCACCCGACCCGCCGGACAAAATCATCCTCTATGATGACGGCACGCTGCATGTCTCGCGCAAAATTTCGCGCATCGACCGCTTTCAACTGGCACGTTTCACCGGCTGGGGTGAGGCGAACGACCCGTATATGTATCAACTCACGCCGGACGGCATCGAACGTGCTGCCGAGCAGGGCATCACCGTTGAGCATATTGCGACATTCATCAAACGCGTGACGGCCAATCAAACGCTACCGGAGTATGTCGCCAAGTTGTTGCAGACGTGGCAGGGTGGCGCGACTGCCGAACTCACGTTCGAGCATGTGCTCATCTTGCGGACGACCGCGCCGGAAACACTCGACTTCATCATGGACACCCCCGCGCTGCGGCGTTACATGGGCGCACGATTGGGGCCGATGGCCGCCGTCATCCGTAAAGGCGAAGCCGACGCGCTACGCACTGCGCTCGGCGAAAAAGGCCTGCGCGTCGAGATATTGGAATAACGTCAATAGGTGAGCAAGAGTCTATCGGTGACGACGGCGGATGATCCCGGTGCGTCACGGAAGCTGCTGTATCTGCTGGGCACAACCGTGTGGTGTGGGATGAAGAAGCTAACCTCGTGCAGATGGCCTAAGCAGAGCAGGGGTGCGGATTCGTTTAGAAAATCGTTTCGACTATATCATAAAATTTGGGGAAAGCGTTCAATCGGGTGCGGAATTTCGTGCCGTGATTGTGGCCGGTACGAGCGTCGAAATCGATGTAGATCAAACTCTTTTCGATGGCGTTGATGAATTTGTCAGGATTGAATTGCTGTAGCATGGTCAAGGAATTATAGTGAAAAAATTCGCGTCCACCTTCACGACGGCGATCAGCCTGTACGTAAAAAATATTCATGAGCTTCGTTCCCGCTTTATGCGTCAAATCTTGAAAACCCCAATATGGCACAATCTCTAAAGTTGAAGTACCGACATGATCCAACCATTCCTTATGCTTCTCTCCGACTTGTGCAGGATCAAACTCGATTTCAACGCGCCTTTCGGCACGATTGACCACAACTCGAAAGCCGCGATCCGAATAAGCACCGGCATGGATGGTCTGCCGGAAACTGAGTTCCGTTTCAGGATATTTCTTACCGGCGTCTTTGTGCCGCCAGCCATAACGTGGGAGTAGATATTGCGCGACGATTTTCGCGGCACGGGGAGATGGTTCAACATGAAAAAGCGTGGTTAATGCTGTCGTACCTTTGCGAACAGACTTCAGTTCCCATTCTGCCGCGTTGGGAATTGGCAGATTGTTTTCCTCAATGCCGAGCAGGTCTTCCAACGTGTTGCCGATACCGCCGTCATTGCCTTGACGGGCATTCTCGATCCAACCACGATCACGGATTGCCTTCAATGCATCAATCAAATCAGCTTTGGTATATAACTGCATTAAAACAACTTTTTCTGTTCCGATTGAATACCGTTTTGTGGCCGAATAGCATCCTCATCTGAACCATCAATCTCAGCAAGGCGATTCCGCGCTAATCGGCAATACTCCGGCGAAAGTTCAATTCCGATGAAAGTGCGACCATGTTTTTTAGTGGCCAATGCGGTTGTCCCTGATCCCATGAATGGATCGAGAATTACTTGAGCGGTAGTTGACGTAATACACCGTTCGGCTAGTTCCATCGGAAAAGGCGCGGGATGATCGTTATTCATCTCTTGCTGAATATCCCATACATCGCCATGACGATTGGCTTTGTCGGCCAGCCGGAACGCCTTTTTAGCAATGAGATAGATCACTTCGTAGGTCGGTAAAAAATAACCCGGATTGAAGTTAATTCCACCTTTGCGTCGCCAAATGATGATCTGCCGCACCGGAAAATCGCTGACAATGTCGTGCCGATCCTGCAAAAGTCCACGCTGGACACGCCACTTGTGGTTATAAAAAATCGCGCCGTTTGGCTTGAGTAAACGCATCATCTCGGTCAGGCAGGCACGCTGCCACGCAACATATTTTTCATGGGGCATGTTGTCGTCGTAATGCGAGTAGCCATACACCAGTGCGGCGTTTTTCCATTTGCCACTGCGCGGATCTTTCATGCCGTTTCCCGACGAGTTTTTAAGGTTATACGGTGGACTCGTCACAACAAGATCGATGCTCTCATCGGGCATCTGTTTCATGATCTCGATCGAATCGCCTTGAATGATCTTATTGTGAAAATCTGCTGGATAATCCATCAAATGACCTTTTGACTATTTGTTCTATTGTATGTAACAAAAGGGCTTTTGTAAAGTGAATTTTTGTGACGCGGCTGGCGAAGCCGACGCGCTGCGCACTGCGCTCGGCGAAAAAGGCCTGCGCGTCGAGATATTGGAATAGCTTCAAGGTCATTCACCAAGTATGCAAATAACATCAATATTATATCAAGCCGCATTATAACCGATTGAAAACAAAATTATCACCATTTGGCTAAAACCTACTAGCGTGCGATTCAGTAGAATTTTAAATGGGAGGCGAGATTTTTCTTCAGTTTTCTATTATACTATAGATGTAGTAATCGGTGGATTTGGAGAAGACTTAAGTATGGTATCAGAACGCACCCAACGCTTCATCACATATCTTCAGCGTGGTGGGCGTGAAGAAAGTGTGACGGCGATCAAAAAGTTGGCCGAAATCGGCGACCCGGCGGCCATACCAGAATTGATCAAAGTGCTGAAGGGTCGCCCCGATGAAGTCCGCATCGAAGCAGCCAAAACGCTCGGCGACTTCAAGGCCAAAGAAGCGGTGCCCGCGCTGCGTCGCATGGCGACTGATCCACAGGTTAATGTCAGCACGGCGGCGGTTGAAGCGCTTGGCCGCATCGGTGACCCATCGGTTGTTCCCTTGCTCGGTGAAATTCTCGAAGCACATCAGAGCACAGTGCAAAGTCATTTCGAGATGATTCACGGCAGTCATTATGGTTTGTATCTCGCTACCCGCGAGGCATTGGAACGCATCAATACGTATCAGGCACGAAAAATATTGCGCAAGTATCGCTAACCACGCTTGCCTTCTTGAAAACAACTCAACATAATACAGGTTACATTTTTGCTGTGTATGGGGCGTGGATGCCCCATTTTTGTTGAGGAGTCGTCAGGCTTTATGAAAGTTCTCGTCACAGGTGGGGCAGGTTATATCGGTAGTCATGTCGTCGAATTGTTATTGGAACGCGGTTATGACGTCGTTGTTTATGACAATCTTGTCGCGGGGCATCGGGCGGCAGTACATCAAGATGCTGTGTTCGTCGAAGGCGACTTGCTGCGTCCCGAGCAAATCGCGACGGTCTTCGAGCAACACACATTCGACGGTATTTTGCATTTCGCGTCGCACATCATGGTCGGCGAGAGTATGCAAAAGCCGTGGAAATATTTTCGCGACAATGTGAGCGCCGTCACAAATTTGCTCGAAGTCGCGACAGCGCACGATGTTAAGCGCTTCATTCTATCATCGACTGCGAATCTGTATGACCAACCCGAACGCATCCCCATCACGGAGGAGGAAGCGCTCATCCCCGGCAGTGTCTATGGCGAGACGAAATACATCGCCGAACGCCAATTATATTGGGCAGAACAAATCTACGAACTCAAATATTGCTGCTTGCGTTATTTCAACGCCTCCGGCGCACATCCCAATGGGCATATCGGCGAGGCGCACAACCCGGAGACACACCTCATCCCGATTATCTTGCAGGTGGCGTTGGGGCAGCGCGACAAACTCACGATTTTCGGCGACGATTACGACACGCCGGATGGCACCTGTATCCGCGATTATATTCATGTCATCGACCTCGCCGATGCGCACATTCTCGCGCTCGAAGCCTTGATGAATGGCGCCGGCAGCCGTGTCTATAATCTCGGCAACGGACGCGGTTACAGCAATCTCGAAGTGCTTGAAGTGGCGCGACAGGTCACGGGGCGTCCGATACCGGTTGAAATCGGGGCGCGGCGTCCCGGTGATGCGGCGGCACTTGTGGCGGACAACACGCGCATCAAACAAGAACTCGGTTGGTCGCCGGAGTTCGATAATCTACAGGCAATTATCGAAACAGCATGGAAATGGCACAGCACGCATCCCAATGGTTTTGTGGATGGTACAGATGGTTGATTCAGAGATGATTGTGTACCAAATCTTCTGGGCATAGCTTGCTATGCCTCAACTGAGGCGACTTTATCATCAGAAAGGCATAGCGATGCGATTGTATCTCGTGCGGCACGGCAAAGCGGGGATGGCCGCCAACGATTTCCAACGCGAGTTGACCGATGAAGGCGTCAAGACGACGCGCAAAGCGGCGACGTTATTGGCTGCGGCTGCGGTGCGCCCGGCAGCAATTTACAGCAGCCCGCGCCGTCGCGCCCGGCAAACGGCGGACATCATCGCGCAAGCGCTCGGCGCGACGGTCGAGGAACACGAGGCGGTCAACTTCGGCTTCAGCCCGGCGGCACTACAAGCCCTGATACGCGAGGTCGGCGCAGCAGAAGAGATGATGTTCGTCGGCCACAATCCGAGTATGAGCGCTACAGTAACGGCATTGACCGGCGCGGCAGTTGACATGCGCGTCAGTGGCATCGCCCGCATTGATGTGCGCGAATTTGAACCGCTCGCCGGTGAACTCGTGTGGTTGATGGCACCGCGCATCTATCGCGCCGCAGTCGATGACGAATGACTAATCCGCGACTCGCGTATCGTCCAATGCGCCGACCATGTATTGCACAATTTCTTGACTGTCGGTCTCGGCGGTTTGCTTCTCGCCGACGATGCGGCCACGGTGCATGACGACGATGCGGTCGGTGACGGCGAAAACGTCCGGCAGGGTGTGACTGATGAGGATGACGGGCACGCCTTGTGCCTTCAAGATGCGGATGAGTTCGAGCACTTTGCGCTGCTCCGGCACACCGAGATTGTTCGTCGGCTCGTCCATAATCATCAGCTTCGCATCCCAATAAATCGCCCGAGCGATGGCGACCGCTTGTCGCTGCCCGCCGGAGAGATTGTCGATCTGATTCTTGAGATTCGGAATATGAATGTCGAGACCG
>RFIA01000112.1 GCA_003695675.1 Chloroflexota bacterium | reverse complement strand
GGATGTCCTTTACGCAAGCGCATCGGGTTGATGACGGCGTGTGCATTTGGCAGAGTCTCCGGCAGGGTGTGATGGTCGGTGATGATGACGGTCAGGCCTTGCGACCGCGCATAATCAACCGACTCGTGCGCAGCGATGCCGGTGTCGCACGTCAACAGCACAGCGACACCACTGAGCAAGGTCTTGAGTGTCGGCAAGTGGATGCCGTGCCCTTCATTGAAGCGATTCGGAATGTGATAGATCACATTCGCGCCGAGATCGCGCAATCCCGAAACGAGCAGCGCAGTCGCCGTCTGCCCATCGACATCGAAGTCGCCCCATACGAGAATCGTCTCGTGCTCCTCAATGGCCTGTTGCAGACGATGCACGGCTTTGTCCATATCGGGCAAGTCATCGGGCGAGGCGGGTGTGTATTGCGCCGGGTCGAGGAATTGCCGCGCCGCCGTGGCCGATGTGATGCCACGCCGCACGAGACTCGCCGCCACGAGGTCATGTCCGCCGACTTCAGCCCGCAGCGCCTCCGGCACGGTGATGGGTGGGGGTTCAAGCCATGTTTTCATTCGATAGCATCGCGGATTTCAACAGGTGGCTGCTCACCGCATTCGATGGGGTCATCGGCAAGACTGCCGTAAGTCGTATTCACAAAGATTTCCCAATCAGTCTTCTCCGCATCTTGCACTGTGTACACTACGACAACTTCGCAATCGACATCGCGGGCATTGATGGGCATCTCAAGCCGCAGAACACCATCCTGCCCAATGTGTGTTTTCAGTCGGATCGTTTCCACCACGATGCTCCTCATCTCTATTTGGAGCGCTCATCGCCATCATATTATTTTCTGAGTGAAAGCGCCAACTCAAAATTCAATCTCCGCGATTTGGTCGAGGTCGATGTCAAAATCGTCGGCGAGGGTGATCTCAAAATCGGTCTCATACTCATCAAGCAGACCGGCTTCGTTGCCGCGCCCGCACAACGTCCGGTACGTGCAGAAGCGGCAGCGTCGGTCGTCGGTCGTCAACGGGAAGATGTCGCGCTCCTCAATCTCTGCGATGAGACTGAGCAGATAACGCTCATCCTCAGCGAATTGCGCTTCACTATATGGAAAGCTGATGACCCGATTGTGCTCGGCATACCAATAACGCATCTCAATCGCATCCGGCGGAATCGCCGCGCCATCGTTGAGTTCATCACCGGCCAATGCCAACACATAACGATAGACACGGGTCTGTAACTTCGCCGCCAACCATTCGCGCTTCGGCAAATTGCGCGACGTTTTCCAATCCATGATGACAGCGCGTTCGCCCGGTGTTATCGCCAATAAATCATATTTCGCCAACAAGCGATAATCCCCCAACGGCGCGATCAGCGTCATCTCCGGCAGGCGCTTCTCGTCCGGCACATCCCGCAAGCCATCCGCGAGAAAATGGCGCCACCACAGATTGAGCGGCGCTTCATCTGCGAACGGTGTCAACAGCTCCGTCGGGATGCCGAGAATATACTGATGAATCAGACGATGAAAATCCGCGCCGTGCTGCATCAATTGCTCGAATTCGAGCATGTCCTGCGTTTCCGGCGCGGGATAACGCACTCGCTTCAAATAACGCAGCTCAAAGCGGCGCGGACAATCGACATCATCTTGCAAACTGCTCTGACTGAATGTGAAATCGCCTAGCAAATTCATGACGACACAACCTCCTCCCAAATCGCCCGCAATGCAGACAACGCAACAGCCTCTTGTTGGTCGCCTTTGCGACCGTTATTCCATGTGATGACGAGTTCGCGTCGCGCCCGTGTGATGCCGACATACAGCAGGCGCAGGCGTTCCGTCGCGTATTCGATGCGCGACTCTTGCGTTGCCAAACCTTCGATATATTCTTCGCCGTTGATGAGCGCGTCGAGTTGGGCCAGCGCTTCGGCTTCGAGATTGAGATTGTCGCGCACGAACCATTTCTCGCCGCGAAAGCTGTCGAAACTCTCAGCCGATGGAAAGTCATAATTGTTGACCGACATCAGATAGACTCGATCCCATTCGAGACCCTTGGCTTTGTGCATCGTCGTCACGGTGACTTTCCCTTTGTGGGCGTCAGGGTCGAAGGCTGTCTCCTCGTCGCTGACACCGGCGAACTTGCGTTGATTGCGGGCAATCGCTTCGAGTTCAAGCGCGAAGTCCGGCAATTGTGCGTGCGTGTGCGTCTCGCCATAACGTCGCAGATGCAAGGCCGCGCTGTAGGCCGTCGCAATCTCATTTTCGAGCGTGAACAAATCCGCCGCAATCGTCAGAATCAATTGGTCGATGGGCAAAGCCACCGCCTGCTGCCAACGCCGCACAATCTGCCGAAACTCAGACAAATGCGCGTGCAGCGTCGGGTTATCCCCAGCGAAGTCGTCCAACCAATCGACGAGACGCGGCCATAGAAAATCTTCAACATGATCGATTTTACGAATCGCCGCTGCAATTTGCGCGATAGCATCCGCCACTTCGGGGTCGTCGCGGTCATCGCGCCGCCACACACGATAACAATTCGCCAACGCTTTGGCTTCTTTCGGCGTGCGCAGATAGTTGAGAACATACGTCAATGTGCCGATGACCGCCCGAGTCGAAGTCGTCGTATGCAGGTTCTCGACATAATCGATACCAGCCTCGCGCAATGCACCGACGACTTTCGCGCCGCTCGTGTTCATCGGGACGAGGACAGCGCACGTCCAATCTTTGTGTTGTGGCAACCACTGCCCGATAGAGCGCACGACCGCGTCGCGTTCTTGGTCGGGCGAGAAGCGCTCGTAGCGCAGATGAATTTGTGTCGGGTCATCCGGCGGATTGCCTTGTGGGTCGCCCGACGGAGTCGGTTCGATGAGCGGGCGGTCGAGCGGTTTGCGCTCGCGGATGGCGAGATTGGGATGCTGCAACGACCACTTGATGAGGCCATTGGCGAGGTAGATGATGCTGCGCGTGCTGCGACCGCTATTGGGCAACTCACGCGCTTGCACACCCGGCTCACGCATAAAGTTGCGCAAAAATTCGGGATTGGCCGTCGTGAAACTTTCATATATCGCTTGATTGGGGTCGCCGACACGCACCCAATTGCCGTTGTCGCCGACGAGCATCCGCAAAGTTTGTTCTTGCAGCGCGTTGCTGTCTTGCGCTTCATCTTCGAGGATGTATGGCCAACGATGTTGCAAGCGCGCGAGGAATGTCGCGTCATCGCGCAGCACCTTGAGCGCCAACCGTATCAAATCTTGAAAATCGACACCGCCACGATAGCGCAAGCCGTGCTCATAATCTTTGTAGATTTCGTAACACATCTCGGCGAGTGGCAACCATTCGTTGTAAGCATCGAGATATGCGGCGATGCCCTCCGGCGTCAATTCAAGATTTTTGGCCTGCTTGATGAAACTTGCCGCAATCGCTTTGACGCCATCGTCCGGCCAGCGAGTCGTGCGCACCCATTCGTCTTCGAGTTTGTCTTCGTTCAAGTACCAATCGGCGCTGTCGGGATGATTGCTGACCCACGACCGCACGGCGTCATCGAGAATGTCGGCGGCTTCGCGGTCATCAATGATCGTGAAACCATCGCTGAGACCTGCCTGCGCCGGTTTCTCACGCACGATGTCGTTGGCCAAGCCGTGCAGCGTGCGCACGCGATAACCGAAATTCGGCAGCAATTCGTATTCGTCTTTCAAAAATTGACTGACCTGTCGCGCAAAATTCCCCGCGGCTGAGTTGACGAGTGTGACGACGAGCACTTCTTGATCTTCGTCCATCGGCGCCGTGGCGACAAGACGCGCCGCGAGATACGACAGCGTGCGCGTTTTGCCACTGCCGGGCACAGCAGCGACGCCCATCAAGCCGCCGGTGTAATCGAGGACTTCTTGTTGTTTCGGGCGCGGTTTGAATGTCGTCATGCTTCCTCCAATGCGCGGCGACGGAGCATCCCTTGAATCGCCATTAAGAGTTCGCCGCGTTGCTCATAACCTTGCTCACCGAGTTCGCTGAAGCCGAGATAAATGCGCTCGCGGCAACGCCGAATCAAACCGAGTACCAAGCGATAGAGCGCGTCTTGATTAGCGGCGAGTTCGTCTTCGTCGCCCCATTTGCGACCTTGCTCCCATTGCAAGCTGAGGATGTATGGATGCGTCAACGGTTGATACAAGCGCGTCGCCCATCCGGGACTGCCGACGTTGATCCAAAATTGATAATCGACAGCGCGATTGCTCATCAGGAAGGTGTAAGCCGGTGTCAGCAGCACACTCTCCGTATCTTCAAGCTGCCAATCGAGATAGGCATCGGCGAGGATGCCGCGCTGCACCATTTCGACATAATCTTTGGCGAGCGGTGCATCCGGGTCAATCGAGCCGATAATTTGACGGAAGTGCCGCGCCGAGTCGATGAGATTCGCGGCGGTGCGGGTAGCGTCGAAGTCATCATGAAAGCCATAACCATTGCGTGACAACAATTCACCGAACAAGCGACTCCAGAAGAAATCAAGTTGCGGCGACATCTCTTGCTGATACTCGTCTATCCATTGGCGCAGCATATCATAACGTTCGCCGAGTTCAAATGTGATGCGTTGTTGAATCTCGGCGTTGCGGATGTTATCGAACGCGGCGAGTTGCCCTTTCTTATACAACACATCGACGAGGAGACGCGCCCGCACCATATCGAGATCGCTGATAGCGGTCGTCAGCGCGTGAGCGACATCGAATGTCGTCGGGCGCATCTGCCAAGCGGGATGGGCGAGTTTTGCGAGTGTCATCAAAGCGAGCGCCGCCGGTTCTTCGCGCAAGGCACGCGAGGGACGGTGTGACCGCGCCGGGACATCGTATGCTTCAAGGCGCGTCATCAAAGCGAACCGCAGCGCATCCGACATAAACGGCGCGATGACGACAATCTCCGACGTCGGTACGCCTTCGTCATAAATCAACGCCGCGATGCGTTCGACGACGGCATCAACCATCTGCGGATGATAACGAATGCTTTCGGGAAATTCGATAGCTGCCAATGCGTCGGCCTTGCGCTTGACCTTGACGCCTTCTAATGGATGGTGCAGCGTCTCGGCCATTTCGACCGCGAAGGCCGTCATATCATCAGACATCGTGAAGTGCCGGTCGAGCATCGCGTGTGTGTCGCAATGCGCTTTGAGGCGATAGGCGTCATCCGCATCCGCGCCGAGAAAACGGCGATAACCGGCATCCGTGTCGTAGATGATGAGCGCCGAGTCACATTGCGGCAGCCAATCGCCCAACATCGCGTGTGTGACCGGATTATCTTCCTCGCTGTTGTCGACAATCAGATGACGAAATTTGTTGAGCAGATAATGGCGCGGCGCCTCCATTGGCCATAGATAATCGATGAAGACATGAACTTGCAATGAGAAATCGAGCAAGTTATTTTCGAGACAAAATTCGCGGAAGCGCGTCATACAGCGCTGCGCGTCGTCGTAGACATGTTTTTGCGTTTCGTCACCCTGCCATGCCGATTTCAAACGCTCGCCGACTTCTTGATAAGGAATGCCGACGACCGATGCTTTATTGAGATTATCAACAATTTGACTGAAGAGCCGGTTGCGATTAATCGTCACGCTGTTGAAGTAACCGTTGCGGTCAATCTCTGGGCCGATAATCTTGTGCATGTAATATTGCACGAGTTCGAGACTGAGAAAATGAGGGCGTTTCATCGGGTGCTTGAACCCGGCTTCCTCAGCGACAAGCGGCCAAAACAAATCGACCATCTGTTGCGACAGGCTGCCGATAGTCATCACGCCGACTTGACTCCCGGCAGTTTTCTTGCGCTTGAGTTCGTCGTAATACGGCAGGGCGAGCGCTTTTTGCGGCACGAGAATCAAGATTGAGTCCGGCGCGACTTTTTCCTCGAACATGTAGCGGATGCGGCGCGTGCCGACAGTCGTTTTACCCGTACCCGCCGCGCCTTCGAGGAACACGGTTTGGTCAAACGGCGTCTTGACGATTTGCTGTTGTGCTTTGGTGACACGGATGGATTTCTTCGCGGGCATAGTCACTCACTTTCGCCGGAGTTCTTCATGCCGTGTTGCGGCTACACTGAAGGCATAAATTTTTCTGGAAGGCGCAAAAACACAGCGAAGGCAGAGAAAATCTCTGCCACCCTGTGTTAGTAGATCAACATGTTGAATAGCTGCGATGTCGAACAGCTTTAGCTTGCGGCAAAGCTGAAAGCAATCAACGTCGGTGATTGTCAATCTTGTCGTGTGTCGCGCCGAAGATATATTGATTAGCATCGAGGAAACCGTGTGGGAAGCCGAGATCAATCGCACTAACTTCGTCGAGACGTTGCCAGTGTTCATCGCTCAGCTGCCAATCCACCGCCTCCATATTATCTTTCAGATGTTCGACCGTCCGCGCACCAAGAATCGGGATCATCTGCGCTTTTGGTTGTTGCCGCACCCAATTAATCGCCACCTGCGCCGGTGAATGTCCCGTCTCCTCCGCAACCTTGACGACTTCCTTGACGATATTGAGCGCCCTCTCGCTCAAGTTGAGTTCATCGCGATTGATGCGCGTCGGCTCATCACTCGGCTGCAAGAATTTACCCGTCAAGACACCCGCTCGCAACAACCCCCACGGCAAAACCGCCATGTCCCAATGATGCGCCATCGGGATCAATTCGCGTTCGATGTCTCGCCGAAGCAATGAATACGGCACTTGCAAGCCGATGAATCGCGACCAACCCCGCAACTCGGCCATCATGTTGGCCTCAGCAACGATATAGGCGGGGGTGTCCGAAATGGCGACATAATTAATTTTACCCGCCGTCACAAGGTCGTCTAGGCCGCGCATGACTTCCTCGACCGGCGTCATGTAATCCCACATGTGCAGATAGAGGATGTCAAGATACTCCGTCTGCAAGCGACGCAAACTACGTTCAACCGACTTCATCATATTCTTGCGGCTGTTACCGCCGCTATTCGGGTCGGTCGAATCGGGTTTCGTCAATGTGTATTTTGTCGCGACGACAAAATATTCTCGGTCAGCTTGTGAGATGAAGTCGCCGAGAAATTCTTCGCTCGTGCCATCGGTGTAATTCACACTAGTGTCGATGAAATTACCACCTTGTTCAGCAAAGTAGTCGAATTGTTTCTTGCTCTCCTCTTTCGACGCGCCCCAACCCCACGTCTCACCGAAAGTCATCGTGCCGAGACATAATTCCGAAACGCGCAAACCGCTCTTGCCTAATAATTTGTATCGCATCGTATCTTTTCCTTAGTATAGTATAGATAAGTGTGGATAAAAACATTCAAGTCGTGAGGACACCGCTATGACTGTGTGAGGTCAGGCTTGCCAATGTGTGAGCAATGTTTGCTCTTGTTCAAGGCTGAGTCCAACCCGCATCATGTAATCATCGGGGAGGGTCGCGTACCAGTCAAGAATATCGCGAACGATGTCCTCCGTCGGGCGATACGTCAAGCCGAGTGCCTGTGCTTTATCGCTATTATTCGTCCACCACGCGCCCCAATCCGGCGGCAGATATAATGGGAAATGACGCCATCCAGCCCCGACATGCCTTTCCAAAAATTCGCGATCATCGATCCAAACGAAGGTCGTATCGGCCTCGCCGACGGCCTTCGCTGTTTCGACCCACTGCCCCCATGTGATGACCTCGCCGGTTGTATTGTAGACTCCCGTGAGATTTTGTTCTGCCGCGCGGACGATAAAATTGCCGAAGTCGCGCCCATGTATCACCTGAAAAGCGTCGTCCGGCTTGCCGGGTACGACCATCGTCCCGCCTTGCGACGCCCGCACAACCCAATAAGTCGCCCGGTCGCTGTCATCATAACGTCCGGCGACGAGACCCAAGCGACAAACCAATGTACGACCCGGCATCGCTTCTTCGGCACGGCGCTCACATAAATACTTGAGTTCGCCGTAATATGTGTTCGTGTCCTCGTTGGTTTCGTCTTCGATGCGCCGCACAGCATGACTCTCATCGCCATTGATTGGGAACGGCGTTTGATACACAGCGCCAGTTGACACATAAATATATTGCCCGACGCGATCTTTCAACAACGAAGCAGAGTCGTAGACATGACGTGGGACATAACCGTTGACATCCACAACGACATCCCACGAACGATCTCTTAGCGCCGCGAGACCGCCGTCTCGGTCGCCGCGCAATTTCTCGACATTAGGGAAGAGATGCGTATTTGTTTGTCCGCGATTGAATAAGGTGATGTTGTGTCCGGCATCAAGCGCTGCCTCAGCGATGTGCCGCCCGACAAGAATCGTGCCACCAAGAATGAGTATTTTCATGTGTTGTTTTTCGTGGGAATAGACTGTGCCCTTACCCGATGATTGTGATGATATGTTGTATCGAGTATAGACGACGATGCCGCAAGCTGTTATCAGTCATAAGACAGGTT
>RFIA01000111.1 GCA_003695675.1 Chloroflexota bacterium | reverse complement strand
TTCACGACGCATTTGACACCAAAGGTGAAGCTCAACACACAAATCAGTTTTTATAGCGGCGAATCGTACCCAGAGAATGCCTTGTTCTACGATTGGGAATTGCAGCAGGTGAGTGGCGATGTCCATGATGATGAGTATAGTCGCTTCATCATCAGTCAATTGCGATTGGATGCCGAACTGGTGTTGCAACAAACACAACGCTTGACCCCGATTGCCGGTTGGCGGATTAAGCGCGGCGACAACCTCACCGAAGCGTTGGGGTACGCCTCGAATCGATTGTCCGTTGATGATGCTGTCTTGAATAATCAGCCGGTTGAGATTGATGATGTGTCGCGTATTTTGATGGATGACCCCACACTGTCGGAAGATTTACGGCTGGTGTATGCACGGCATATTGTGGCGATGGCGCTCGCCTTGGAAGAAGCTGAACCGGCTGACCCCATCGCCCTGATGCTGCGGCGGCAACCGGAACTCGAAGATGAAATCATGTCGCAAATGCGAGATGCGATGGCTGAGGGCAAAGCGCCATTCATTTACAACATGCTGGCCCACTGGCTCTCGAATCCACTAGGCCCAGTCAATCCCGGATGGGGTGAATTGCTCAACGACGCGGCGTTGGAATATGCGCAGGATTTGACAAAGCAGGGCGACATCAAATTGATTGTTGAGTGTATGAATTCGATTTTGCACGCGCCCGTTGGTCTCGATTTGAGTCGCGTTGTGCCGCGTATCATCGAACTTGGCTTGCGCTTTAGTGCGCAGGATAAAGGCTTAGCGCAAATTATTTTTGTGTTGGCGACGCTGCATCTCAACACAGACACACTGCGCCGCTTGCTGGCGACTCCGCAATATACCAGTCAATTGCCCGGGCGATTGAACAAATTACTGCCGTATCTCAACGGGACGGAAACACAGGCTGTCCCCGATGGTTTGCTCGTGGATGTCGCGAGTACATTTGGCGATGAGTGGCGCGATCTGATTTTGATTCGCTTGGCCGAAATCGCGATGTTGACTGGGCATCTCGAAGTGTTTGACCCGGCGGTTTTGGCTGGGCTGTTGCGGGCGTCGCTGTCGGCATGGCGTATTCATTATAAGCCAACATTGTTGTGGCTGGCGCGAAATCTCTCGAACGATAATATGTTGTTGGCGTTGGAACAACCCGGCCCACGTATCATCCTACAAATCTTTCTGGCTTGCGGGGCTTATCAAGAATTGGCCGCCGAAATGCACCATCATGCCCGGCTGTTGTTCCCCGGCGACTTGCAATCCGATTATGTCGTCATGATTCAACACGCCTTCATCGAAACACCGATTCCGCTTGAAGAGGCGCCTGTCGCCTTGCGTGCGATCAACGAAGCTGGTATCAACAAGCTGCCGTATGCGATGGCTTGTATCGGTGTGCTTGAAGGGCAGCAATGGTCTCCTGAATTAGAGGAACTCGCTGCCGAAGTCACAGAAATCATCGTCACCGACGATATGATTTTGCGCGTGATTCAAATTGCGCCGATGTTGGCGCTGCTCAATTATCATCGCGAACGGCATGATTTGAAGAACGCGCTGCGCATTGCCGGTCGCTTATCGGCGGTCGCCATCAATGACCCTAAAAACGGCCTGCCCGGCTTGGTGCGCGTGTATAAGATGCTCGATTGGGATAAGCAGGCCAAAAATGCAGGGCTTGATGTGTTGCGCGAATATATTCGACATATCGAACCGCGTGCCGCTCAACATGCCATCAAAGTATTTGCGAGAGAGTTGTCACCGGGGGTCGGCCATATCTTGCGCACGACATCTATGTTGTGGCGGATGCTCGACAATCTCGAGTTGGATGAATACGCCGACTTCCTGCATATCACAACCGAATTTTTGTACGACACAGCACGTGCTTATGCAACCAAAGATAAGAAGAAAACGCCGGATGTTCACGATTTGATGACGGATCTCGACAGCATGACGGGCGGTTTGAGCGATGATGACCGGCGCATGATTGATCGTGATTTGCTCGGTATTGCCCGCGCTATTCTTGCGCTTGGCTCACAGTATAGCGCTTCGCGCCCCCGCCGCGTTGAAGAGCATGTCCACAAGCTGGTCAAAGGCGAGGCCGACCCAACCAATGGCGTCGAAGTTTTGTTGGCGTGTGGCGGGTATCTGTCGCGTGGCAAGCGATACACACTCACCCTGACGATTGAAACCGAGCCGCATCCATTCGGCGACCGCAATGCCCCTATGATGCGTGAAGAAACACAGATTGCGCATCAAGTGTTGCGCAGTATTATCAGCGCCTTCCCAACGACTCGGGAAACGAAGATCAAAGCATCGGTTTTGCGAGACGAGATGGATAGTTTGTGGCGCAATCTGTCGTTGCATCAACAACGGCAGGTCGTGCATACCTTGGCGTTGGATTTTCAACGATTGGCCGATTTGATTGTGGTGATTGCAGACGCGGCGGACGAAAAGGCGATGCAGCCGGACAGCAGTCTCGGTCAAAAGCTCGATGAGAACAAATATCGCCCGCGCAGCACCATTGAATTGTACCGTTTCTCCTCTGGTTATTTCCGAATGCGTACACGGTGAGCAGTCATCTTTATTGATGATGCTCTGTATGACGATGTTTCCCAATTATCACCGCCATAAACGCCAAGATGACTGTCGCCACAACCGGCCACGACAGATCGACATTGCTGAAGTCGCCGCCGATGATCAGTATTACGGCGGGTAGCAAAACCGCGAGCCACACAAGGCACTCTATCCACGATTCTTTGAGGATTTGCAAGAATAACATCTCGGACACCTCCCCGCAGATCACGTTCTCATTGTTTTCATGATATGAAATCCCCATATCGTCGGGTAGTGATGAATATCATGAAGCGTAATCACGTTGAATCTTTAGGCGATGATAGGCGATGAGTATGCCAAGCTAGGCTCTGTTGACATTTGCGCTTTGATGCAAAAATAGGGGACAATCGTTGGGGTTTAGCTTGCTAAACCCTTCAGGGCATTGCACGCAATGCCC
>RFIA01000110.1 GCA_003695675.1 Chloroflexota bacterium | reverse complement strand
GAGCCGGGATCAGCATGAGTCGCTTTACGCGCAAGCAGACCGCTTTTATCGCTGGTCACGGCATCGCAGCGCCCTTCGTTGAAGGCATCCATCACCGCGTCGAAATCTTGGAAGGTTTGCAGGTCGAAGTCCAAACCGCGCGAACCCATCGCATCGCTGATGTTGAGTTCGGTGGTTGTACCCGCGTTGGTGCAGATTGTGCCGCCTTCAAGGTCTTCGAGTGTGCTGATGCCGTCGGCTACGCGCACCATGACGCCTTGACCATCGTAGAAGGTGGTCGGTGCGAACGTCGCGCCCCATGTCGTGTCGCGGCTGAGTGTCCACGTTGTGTTGCGCGACAACAGGTCGATTTCACCCGCGCCGAGAGCGGTTGGGCGTTCGGCGGCAGTCAACGGACGGAAGTTGACGGCGTTGGCATCGCCCAGAACGGCGGCGGCGACAGCGCGGCAGAAGTCCACATCGAAGCCTTCAAATTCACCAGCATCATTCGGGAAACCGAAACCGGGCAATGTGTTGTTGACACCACAATTCAAGCTGCCACGTTCGACAATCGCATTGAGCACCGGCGCGTCCTGCGCTGAGGCAGTCGCCAACCCAAGTGCCAACAATACGAGTACCAAAGCGGCTATAAGTGTCAGACGTTTCATCATAAGAATTCTCCTTCTTTCAAAGCATTTGATAAAAAAGTGAGCTAACAAAATACGAAGTTGAACATCAGATTGGTTCTATGGTTATTGCCCAACCTCCGTATCTATGGTACAGCAGTCTACCGCATAGATAAAATTCTGTCAAAGCAAACTGTGCGATATAACCAAAACGCATGGGCTGGTCAACAGTTTTGCAACACGCCATCGTGTTAATCGTAAACTAACAACCCGCTTAGTTTTCGCTAGCGTGTTGCAACTCATCCAATTTGTGGACGATAGCCTCTTTAATTTCGCCCGGTTCGGCATGACGACCGAGCGCTTTCTTGGAAAAGATCACTTCACCATTGACGGTGACCTCAAATTTACCGCCGGTTGTCGGGATCATCTGCCACGACCGAATGTAAGCCTCAATCTCGCGCGTGCCCAAAATTTCGTCCGCCAAACTGACGGCGCGTGGTGTATACTTTCAGGTAGCGCAATATTCAACGGTAATGTCCATCAATCCGAGTTGCATAGAACATCTCTCCTAAGCTAATATGATGAATACAACGGACGAACAATCACAAAAATGCTCGATTTCACGGCATATTTAAAAATTCCCGTGAAATCATACCATATCATGTTTACTTGATGCGAGTATAATTTACAATACGGAATTAGCACAGGCTATTCGGCGGAGGAAAATCGTGAGCAAGGCGACCGTTCTTTTTGAACAATATAAACAATTACGGGTTGACGGCGTCGAACATCAACTCGCTTTGAAGAAGCTGCGCCCGCGCATTGAGCGGCTTGACGCGCAAGAACGCGAGGAATTTATTCACAATATTAAAGTGTGGACATCGAAACAGAAACAAGTGCCCCCCCTGCCCGATCCCAAATCATCCAAAGCGACGGTGATTCATCCCGCTATCCGTCGCCTGACGCCGGAAGCCGATGAGCCGTCGCCCGAAGCCGCCGCGCCTTCACCTTCACCGGCAAACGAAGCCCCGCCCGAAGATGAAGTGTCGTGGCTGCGTTGTGCGCATTGTGGGCAATTAAACCGGGCGCATCAAACCTATTGCGAATCGTGTGGCGAAGGCATCACACTCGTCAAAGACTTCCGTTCGACACAACCGTTGAGTTCCCTCGACGAAGAACGCCGCGCCCATTTCGGCGAACACGACGTCCTCATGCTGACAGACGCGGCTTCAAGCCAAGTGTATCGTTTGCAACTCGGCCAACACGACAAAGAAATCATTCTCGGTCGCAATACAGCCAATCCGAATATGATGCCCGATATTGACCTGACGAGCACAAGCGAAGATGATTACGGCGTCTCTCGCCTGCATCTCGCCATTCGATACGACCGTGACGACCATACCGTCCGCGTCACCGACCTCAACAGCGCTAATGGCAGCGCCATCAACGGCCAAAAATTACATCCTCAAGAGATACGCATTTTGCGCGACGGCGACGAATTGAAGCTAGGTCGTCTCGCGTTACAAGTCAGTTTTCAATCGCCAGAATAACTTGTACAAACCTGCTTCAAATCCACTCTCAACGCCCCTAAAACGACTCCGCTTGTGTTTATAAATTTTCCCTGAATAATCCGCCACACCTTAACGCTTTATCACGAATTTCGGCTATGATTGTGTCAAGGAAGGTCACACATTGTAACGTTGTGGAATAAATACAGGTGATAGTCATGCAAAATATCTTGTCAGAATATCAGCAACTGCGCGATGCGGGGATGACGAAAAAAGCCGCATACCGCGCACTCCACGCCCTCATCGAACCCCTGAGTCCGGTTGCACGACACGAACTCAAGAAACAATTGCGACGACTTGAAGCACAGCGTGAAGCACAACTCAATCTACAACCGGCTGTGCCACAACCCCGGCAGCAGAACGATTCTCGCTACAGTCATCCAGCCATTCGCCGTCTTTCGCCGGAGATGTTGCAAAATGACAATGACACGCCCGCTATTTCGCAGCCCAATGAAGACAAGGCGCCATGCCCCAACTGCGGCAGGATGAACCACATCGATGCCCCATTATGTTATTTTTGCGGGCAACTCATCGGGTCGATTGCCTCATTGTATGGCACACGTAGCTTCGACGAAAACGAACCCGACGAGAGCACTTTTTGTAATAACATGACGCTCGTCCTGCAAGTACGCGGCAGTTCATTCATGGTGCAAAAACGCGCACAAGATATGTCGCGCGAAATGATCATCGGTCGTACCGCCGAAAATACCAAATTAGTGCCAGACATCGACCTCGCAGATGCAGATGCCGAAGCGTATGGAGTCTCGCGGCTGCACACGGCGTTATCTTATGTGCCAGAAAACAACACCCTTCAAATTTCCGATCTCAACAGCGCCAACGGCACCTATCTCAATGGACAGAAATTACACCCGAAAGAAGTTCGTGTATTGCGGCACGGCGATGAATTGCGGATCGGCAAATTGTATCTCGATGTGCTGTTTCT
Source organism: Chloroflexota bacterium (assembly GCA_003695675.1). GTDB lineage: Bacteria > Chloroflexota > Anaerolineae > Aggregatilineales > Phototrophicaceae. The sequence continues at coordinate 15,085 of RFIA01000110.1, read as the reverse complement.
CGAATAGGACTTACGCCGTTCGGCGAAATAGTAGGGACCCGGGCTGAGCAGTTACGACAAAAGATCACAGCGGCGGCAAACCGCGCAGCACAGCAGAAACCTCAGCCACAAGCGCATCGAATAATTGCATCATAGACCGGTCGTCAATTTGATACCGTCCGCCGACGCTGCCATCACCGAGTACATCACGCAGGATAGGCGCCCCGTCGTGGTCGAGATTGACGGTCGGTTTTTCACCCTCCGGCACATCGCCGACACGAGTGAAGGGGAAATTTTCGCCCCAATTGGCGTGTTCAAAGCGTAGATTGTGTTGGGACTCAAAGGTCTGCATCGCACTACCGCGCCACCATTCATACCATGCGACACGTATCGTCCCCTCTATTTCCATGTCGTGCAAAGCACTCGGCATCCGATTACCACCATGCCCATTCAGAAACAAAAAACGCCGGAATCCATGTTGCAAGAGACTTTGCACCATCTCGAACAAAACGGCGTCATACGTCATCTGACTGAGGCTAATCGTGCCCGGATATTCGGCGAAATAATGACTGACGCCAAAATTCAACGACGGCCCAACGAGGACGCCTTCGCGCAGCGCCACCGCCTCGGCAATTTTTTCTGGAATCAAAACGTCGGTCAGCAGGCTCAAATAAGCGTGTTGTTCGGTCGAGCCGGTGACCAACATGATTCGGTCGTCGTGCTGCAAATAATGTTCGACATCCATCCAACTGATATTTTGGAAACGCATTGTGTTATCCTTTGCGTCAATGCTACCATGTATTGTTTCGATGATTTGATTGAAACACAAGTCGCTTACCAAGAGCGCACCAATCCGTCATTATTCACAAAAAATTCGGATTTATTGGCCGGGCTGAATATCTCTCATACCACGTTCAGTTTACGAATAGGGAGAAAAATTCTACAATACGGAAAAGATTCGCAATCTATCAGGAGTTTTTCGATGACAGACAACGCCCTCACGGAAATTGAGGAATTCGGTATTCAGCAAATTGACAGTCTTTCGGCCAATGAATTTCGCGTCGAGTTGGACGGTGAGGCGGTTCTCGGCGTCTTTCAAGTGACGGATTTCACATCGTTCAAGTTAGATGTTAAGACGACGACAGCGCTCAAGAAGTTGCAAGAACCGTTCAAGATTGTCAAAATGGTGCAGCGCGACGGCAATAACGCCTTCAACAAATGGATTCGCGATACATTCGCGGCAGGGGCGGACATCGTGCGCCCGAAGCGAACCCTCAACATCGTCGCGGTTGACGATGGCGTCGAGACACGCCGGTGGACGGTGAAAGGCGCGTGGATTAGCGAGATCAAATATTCGGACTTCGACAGCGCCTCCGGCGAATTGCTGCAAGAAACCGTCACGGTTGAGTATGACGACATCGAAGACTCGTGGCCGTCGTCGGGTAGTTAGTACAGATTCATAAACGCTTGTCCCGGACAAAACTGTGCTTCGTCCGGGACAGGCCGCAGTACGTTTTATCCGTCATCCTTTTATGGGGACAGTGTACCTGCTGTGTACATTTGATGAAATCTATAGTACGATACACTCGTCAGGAGGGCGCTTCCCAAAACACTTTGTTGACAAAGTTTGACTATTGTCATCATTCATTCCTCCATTTCAGGCTCGATGTTGTCTGTTGAATCTCTATTGTAGCCTAAGTCAGATTCAAGCCTCTCTGCTCATCAAGCATGGCCGACATACGTACTGACACTGCTTGAAAAGCAGCAATGCACAATTGTGATCCCCTGACCCTGACATTGTATACCATACATACTAGAGTGATAGAGATCATAATGTGACTGAACTCGATACGAAACTGCATAGTCTGAACACTATTTATGGCATTTGGCGATTCAACAATTATCTTCGTGTGACGTATGTCTCGCTTGGTTGGCTCGTGGTGTGGGATCATCGTCATTCGCCGCCAGTGCGTTACGATTTCAGGGAAGCTGGCGATCACCAAGCCGTGTGCAGCCTAGCGGCGAAGCAATTACGCAAACTAGAAACCGGGCAACAGGCCGAAGACAATTGTATGAATAATGAGAACTACATGGATGATGACATTTATGAAGGTGCAAGAAATGGACTTTGAACCTGTCTCCCAGAAAGAATTGAATAATATAGAGTACCATGTACGCGAACTACTGGCCGCGATGCGAAAGGCCAAACTTCAAAATAGTCCTCTTGGTCAATCTCTCAGGGCATTTGAGCAAGAACTTGGCAAAGTTCGGCGCGAACGATTTGACGCGGTCAATTCAGAATATAACGGATATTAATCTAGGGCAGCCTGCACGACATGCCGGTCAAGCAAAAATTGAGGAGTAAAAGATGCCTAAACGACCACATAATGAAGGCAACCCGAATAAATTTGGGTTGATGGTTGGCACATTCATGAATGCGATCAAGTCGGTATTGAGGGTTGGCAACGCTTCGTCGCACGAGATGATCTCGTTTGCTGACGAATTCTCCGATTTGTCCGTAAATTTGCAACTCGAAGTCGGCGACGAATTACTCATCATCGAAGAAATTGCCCAAATTTACACTAATCTGTCGAATGCTGTCGGCAGAATTGTCATTATTGATCAGATTTCAAACCATAAAGACCAAGCGATACGCGCAAGCGCCTTTGGGATACAGGTTGCCGTCAGTGTGAATCTTGCGCGGCAAATGCGTGCGGCGTTTTTGCGACAAGAGCAAGCCTTCTCATAATCTTGCTTCGTTAGTCTTCTCCTACCAATTCAATGTGCGTTGTTTTTAGCCAATTGGTTGTGCAATGTTAAGGACATACAACCGAATGTTCTTTTTTGATTCATACAACCGATGGATTGCTGAATTGTACATTTGTAGGTATATTATGCAACATGGTTGCTTCATAACCAACAGATGGGCGATAAACCTTCAATAAAAAGGATTCTTTCGATGACAACGAAACGACTCACGATGGCGCAAGCGCTGATTTTATTTTTAGCCAATCAATATGTTGAACGCGACGGCGTTGAAACACGATTCTTCGCCGGGGTGTGGGGGATCTTCGGGCACGGCAACGTCGCCGGTGTCGGGCAGGCCTTGCAGCAATATGCCGACAAGATGCGCTTTTATCAGTCGCGCAATGAACAGGCACAGGTTCATGCGGCGGTCGCTTATGCCAAAATGAAAAACCGTTTGCAAACATTCGCCTGCACATCGTCAATCGGGCCCGGCGCAACGAATATGGTGACGGGCGCGGCAGTCGCGACGGTCAATCGCCTGCCGGTGCTGCTGCTGCCGGGCGACATTTTCGCGGAACGCATTCAGGCGCCGGTCTTGCAACAGGTCGAGGTCGAATTCTCGCAAGACTTCTCGGCCAACGATGTCTTCAAACCGGTCTCGCGTTATTGGGATCGTATCAACCGACCGGAACAAATTCTCGCCGCGCTGCCCGAAGCCATGCGCGTGTTGACCTCCCCGGCAGACACCGGCGCAGTGACACTCGCCTTGCCGCAAGATGTACAGGCGGAGGCTTATGATTACCCGACGGCATTTTTTGAGAAACGTATCTGGCATATCCCACGCAATCGCCCGGACGCGACGCATCTGCAACAAGCGGCCAACTTAATCCGCAACAGCAGCCAACCGGTCATCATCGCCGGGGGCGGCGTGATTTACAGCGAGGCGACCGATGCGCTGCGTGCCTTCGTCGATGCGACGGGCATCCCCGTCGGCGAGACACAAGCCGGGAAAGGCTCGCTGCCGTATGACCATCCGTTGAATCTCGGCGCGACGGGCGTCACCGGCACACCCGGCGCGAACATCCTCGCCCGCGAAGCCGACCTCGTGATCGGCATCGGCACACGCTACAGCGACTTCACATCGGCGTCCAACTCGGCGTGGCACAACCCCGACGTGCGCTTCATCAACATCAATGTCGCCGAATTCGACGCGCACAAACGCAACGCCCTCGCGTTGACCGGCGATGCCCGCGCCGTGCTCGAAGAACTCGGCGCCGCGCTCGCCGGTTGGCAAACCGACGACGACTACCAAGCGCGGGCGCGGAAGTACAATGCGGAATGGGACGCAGAAGTCACGCGCATCTACAATCTTGAACACGGCCCGCTCATCAGTCAGGGTGAGGTTATCGGCGTCGTCAATTCGTTGTCGCGCCCGCAAGATGTCGTCTTGTGCGCGGCGGGCAGCCTGCCGGGTGATTTGCATAAATTGTGGCGCACCCGCGACCCCAAAGGTTATCATCTCGAATATGGGTATTCCTGCATGGGCTACGAGATTGCCGGGGGCATGGGCGCGAAAATGGCCGCGCCAGAACGCGACATCTATGTCATGGTCGGCGACGGGTCGTATCTGATGATGAACAGCGAAATTGTGACGATGGTGCAAGAGGGCATCAAAGTCATCATCGTCATTCTCGACAATCACGGTTATGCCTCGATTGGCGGCCTGTCGAATGCCATTGGCAGCGATGGCTTCGGGACGAAATATCGCCATCGCACGGAGTCTGGGCATCTCGATGGCGAGACTTTGCCGATTGACTTCGCGCAAAATGCCGCGAGTATGGGCGCACACGTCATTCGCGCACAAAATCGCGACGAGTTTGCCGAGGCGATACTCGAAGCGCACAAACACGAAGGCGGCCCGGTCGCGATTGTGATTGAGGTTGACCGGTCGCAACGGGTCGGCGGTTATGAGTCGTGGTGGGATGTCGCCGTCGCCGAAGTGTCGGAAAATCCCGCCGTGCAGCAAGCGCGTGCTGAATACGAAAAAGCTAAATCGAACGAACGCTATGCGCTTTGACGCGCATACTTTGACGCACGCTTTGACAAATGAAAGGTTGCTGCGTCATGAATCGCAAAGACGCAAAGGACGCCAAGAAAATCACAAATCATCCCCGCGTTCTTTGTGTCTCAAATTGAAAATTCAATATATCATTGACAATAAAGATATATTGTAAATTACTTCAACATGGCGTGCTTTGCGGCTTGACCTCTATTTTTACAAATTTTTCGCAAAAAATTGTTGAAAATGTTGTATAATGTTAGATAAGGATATTAATTCCGATAATTTTGTTTTGCTGGGTTGAATCATGAAGCACAAACCCAAAATGCTCGTCTTGGTTCTCGTAATCGCGCTGCCGATACTTGTCGGGCATGTCGCCGGTCAGACCATTGACGATTCGGACATTGCCCGCACAGCGTTTGCGGCAGCCGATGCAGTCTGCGGGCAAACCACGCGCAATCAAGCCTGTTACGGGCACATTCTTGTCGATGCTGTCCCGTTCACAGATGCGGACAATTTCGTTTTCGACAATGCGGGCGACACCATCGACGTTGCGCGGCTGCAATCGTTGCGCTTGCATGGGATGGACAGCGACGCCGGTGTGTGGGGGGTCGCGTTGATGCGCTTGCAGGCCAACTTGCCTTCGTCACAACCGGAAGATGTGACCCTGCTGGCTTTTGGCGATGTCGAATTTGAAAATGCCGTCGTCGCAGCAGAACCGATTGAAGTGACCGCCGCGACTCGGCAAAATCTGAATGTGCGTGTCGGGCCGACGACACAACTGAGCGTGATTGGCACCATCGCGCCCGGCGAATCCGTCATGGCTGTCGAACGCCTCGCAGACTCATCGTGGCTTCGTGTGCTGCTGCCCGAAAGCGAAATCGCCGGGTGGGTGCGCAGCGACCTCGTCACAAGCGACGATGACATCACGACATTGCGCGTCGCCGAAGCGCGCTCACAATTCTTCCGCCCGATGCAAGCATTCTTCTTCAACGCGGGTGAGAACGACGCCGACGTGCAAGCGATTCCCGACAACGGCTTCATCATTCAAACGCCTGAGGGTGTCGGCGAAGTCAATTTCTTGATTAACGAAGTCAACATCCAACTCGGCTCGACGGTCTTCTTCACCGGGCAGGCGGGCAAAGAAATGATTGTCCGCACATTAGAAGGCCATGCGACAGTCACAGCCAACGGCGTCAGCTATACGGCCTTTGCCGGTTCGCAACTCAGCGTCCCCTTGACCGAAGACAACACGCCCGCAGGTTCACCAACCCACCCTGAACCTTACGACACGAATGAAGTGGATAATCTGCCCATCGAGGCGCTCAATCGGGAGATTACGGCTGCGCCCCCGCTCAGTCAGGATGAAATCAACGCCCTGCAACAAGAGCAGTTCACCAACAACGGCAATCCCGACGCCCCCGGACAAGCCGGTAGCGCGCCCGGTTTGAGCGGCGAGACGCCCGGTCAAAGTGGTGCGCTGCCGCCGGGACAAGCCGGTACGACGCCCGGCCAAAGCGGCAACAATCCGGGACGAGGCAACGGCAATTCCAATGGCAACTCGAACGGCAACGGCAACGGCAACTCGAACGGCAACGGCAACGGCAACTCGAACGGCAACGGCAACTCGAACGGCAACGGCAACGGCAATTCCAATGGCAACTCGAACGGCAATTCCAATGGTAACGGGAATGGAAATAACAAATAAGTTGCTTAGATTGCCAACCAACAGCTCAGCACATCAGGTCAGTAAGAATCGTTGGCATTTCACATTGATATACATTTAATTTATTGTTGGAGGCGATTGTCACATGTTAGACCCAAAAACAACCGCACTTTTAATTGTTGACCCGCAAAATGATTTCCTCTCCGAAGGGGGCGTCGTGTGGGATCTCGTCGGCGAAACCGTCGTCCGCAATCAAGTCGTCAGCAAACTGAAGACGCTCATCGGCGCGGCCAAAGCTGCTGGTATCACCGTGGTTTATTCGCCGCATTACTACGACAAAGAATATACCGCATGGGACAACCCCAATTTCATCGACAAAGTGATGTTCGACCGCCGCATGTTCGAGCGCGGCGGATGGGGTGCAGAGTGGCATCCTGACCTCGTGCCGGACAGCGAAACCGTCATCTGTGCGCCGCACAAAAATCTGAGCGGCTTCCACACCAGCGATGTCGATATTCAATTGCGCAAACGCGGCATCAAGACCATCTATCTCGCGGGGATGTCGGCCAATCTATGTGTCGAATCACATCTGCGCGACTCAGAAGAAAATGGTTACGAAGTCATCGTCATCAATGACGCGACCGCCGCCGCCGGTGACGATGCCTACAAGGCTGCGCTCGTCAACTTCGGTTTCATCGCGCACGAATCGATCACCGCTTCCGAAGCCTATAACCGCTTCAAAGAAGTTTCCGGCTAATTCCGTTTCAGCTATATACATCGACCGCTCATGCGACGCCGTTGGCCAACAGGTCGGCGGTATTTTTTTGTCGATGCAGGGCAAAGATCGCGATTTCGGATTATAATAGCGCTAGAGGGTCAATGTCCTGAAATATATTCTGGGAGAACACAAATCTTCTACATCCACTTCAAAATCAATATCCCGGCGTGTATAGAATGGCATATCGCCTACCCATTCTTCACGCCGTCATAAACACCAACGATCTGCAATACAATTTCGACGAAAGGTGAAAGGCAAGATAAATGATCAATCGATTGAAACTTTTCACACTCTTTGTGTTACTCCTCGCTGGGCTGAGCATCGCGCCGGTTAATGCGCACGCTCAGCAAAGTGGTTGTCCCGTCATTGTACAAAATGCGCTGGCATTGACCGAACAAATTTGCTCGGTCACAGGACGCAATCAGGTGTGTTATGGCAACATCAACATCACATCTCAACCGCAGCCCAATGTGCAAAATTTCGTCTTCAACGCGCCGGGCGACATCACCAACATCACCGATATTCAGAATATGACGCTCAGCCGGCTCGATGAAGCGACGAATGTGTGGGGCGTGGCGTTGATGCGTTTGCAAGCCAACTTACCGGGCACACTGCCGGGGCAAAATGTGTCGATACTCGCGTTTGGCGATGTCCAATTTCAAGATATTTCGTCGCAAGCCTTCATCTTCCAATCCGGCATTGGCGATGCACCGTGCGCAGGGGCGCCACAAAGCGGCATCCTCGTGCAAACGCCCGAAGGCGCCGGTCTCGTCAACATGACCGTCAACGGCGTCAATGTCGCGCTCGGTTCGACAGCCTTCATGCAGGCGCAACCTAGCCAACAGATGACCATCAACTTGATTAATGGACAAGGCTTAATCGGCGCCCAGGGGCAGGTCGCCAGTCTGCCGGGCGGCAACAGCCTCAGCGTCCCGATGACTTCAAACCTACAGCCGGGCGGCGCGCCGGGTTCAATACAACCGCTCGACTTCAACACGCTTCAAGGGCTGCCACTAGACACATTGAACAATCTCGACATGATGTCGACTGCGGGCGGTCAAAGCACTAGTCAACAACAGCAGCAACAACCCGCACAACCTTGTACCGTCCGCGCCAACCGAGATGGCGTCCTCTTGCATGTCGGGCCGGGGGTGAATCGCGGCGTACTCGGCACGATGCCGAACAACACCGATATTCCAGTCATCGGCAAGAACAACGCCAACGACGGCTCGTTGTGGTATCGTCTCGACAAGAGCGTCGCCGCGCCGGGTTCGGCAGCCAACGAAGTGTGGGTCGCCGCCGAGAATGTGACGACGATGGGCGCATGTGACCAAGTTGGCGACGCCGACGCCCCCCCCATCATTGTACGGCCTAGCCAACCCCAACAAACTGAAGAACCCAGCCCATCGGCCACCGAAGACCCGAATGCCGGTAGCGGTATGGGCGAGCCGTTTATCTCGTTCACATCGAATCGTGATTTCGTCAATGCAAACCGCCCCTGCGTCCGCATAATGTGGTCGACAGAAAATATCGAGTCGGTTTTCTTCGAGGGACGCGGCGTCGTCGGCAACAGCGAAGAACGTGTTTGCCCGACGAAGACAACCACCTACACACTCCTCGTCAACCTGCGCGATGGCACACAACAAACGCGGACGATAACAATCCGCTACGAATCAATTGGCACGCCAGACCCATACGGCTAATCGCCAGCAGTAAATCGAGGGGATACGCCGGGTTATCTATCCACAAACCCGGCGTATTTATTTTCTCGGCGGCTGCATCGCGGTGTCTTTGCGGTCGAGAATCTGTTTTATTTTGACGGTGGCTAACGGGTGCCGTTCAACAAACAATGATAAAGCGCCTCAATATCCGCATTGCAAATGAACGCAGTGACTTGGTCGCCGGGTTGAAAAACGGTATCGCCATGTGGAATAAGGATACTCTCGTTGCGTTGAATCGAAACAAGGATACACTCATCGGGCAGCGCCGGGGCAATGTCTTTGACTTTTTTCCCAACAGCAATGTCATCGCCAGAAAGTGTGAGACCTAACTCAATGAATTCACCCTTGGCGGGACGCTCGGTATCTTGTTTTGTCTTCAGGTGTTCGGTTTGTTGTTGAATGGCGGCGCGGCGTGTTTGCGCAATATTGTAGCCGCGGACAATATCTTCTCGGCGAATCATCCCCAACAACAAATGAGGATCCTCGCGCGAAACAATCGGCATACGCCCCAATCCACGACGCCCCATCCTGTTGAGCACGTCGCCTATCGCCTCGTCGGGATATGTCACAATAAGACGGTCATAGGGCGTGCCAATTTCAGTCACGGCCGTCTCCGGCGGCAGATTTTGCGCAATCGCCCGGTCTAAGTCCGACAGAGTCACCAGCCCCCACAATTTGCCGCGCGAGTCAAGGATCGGAAATCCATGATGATGCGAATGACTGAACAAGTGCGTAATCTGCAACAACGTCACCGATGTGTTGACGGTATCGATCTCGCGAGTCATCACCTCGCCGACGAGAACATTCTGCAAAAGATCAACATCGCGCCCTTGATGTAGACGGATACCACGACGGGTCAGTTTTAACGTATAGATCGACTCACCGCCCAGCAAACGGCGCGAAATCATCGTTGCGATAATCACTGTCAGCATGAGTGGCAAAATGATTCGATAATCGCGCGTGAGTTCAAACAGCATCACAATCGCTGTGATGGGCGCGTGCGCAGCGCCCGCAAAAACCGCCGCCATCCCAACCAACGCATACGCGCCCGGCGGCGCCGTCAATCCGGGGAACAAATTGTTGACGACGATCCCAACTATTGTGCCGAGCATCGCGCCCATAAAAAGTGAAGGCGCAAAGACGCCGCCAGAACCGCCTGAACCAAGTGTGATATTCGTCGCCATGATCTTGAGAAACATCAGGACAAGGGCGGCAAACAGAATTTTTTGATTCGATAACGCTTCGAGAATTTCCCCCACACCTGTGCCAAAAACTTGAGGGACGAGATCATATTCAAGCGATGGAAAGACCAATGGATAGGCAAGCGCGAGGCCGCCCAATAATGCACCGCCAACCGCCGGTTGTATCCACTCCGGCAGATGTTTTTGTTGATATTCAAATAAATCTTCTAACCAATAGAGGGTGCGCACGAATAATACCGCTATCAACGCGGCGAGGACAGCAAGGACAACATAAAAACCAAATTCCCACAAACTCTCGATGGTATACACTTGTGGGATGGGAAAAACTTGCTCCGCCCCTTCAATCGCCTGCGTCAGGGCGTCGGCGGTCACTGCTGCAATCACGATTGCCGTCACGCTGCTGACGTTGAATTCCCCCTGAATCACCTCGACGGCAAACATAACCCCCGCAATCGGCGCGTTGAATGTCGCAGCGATGCCGCCCGCCGCGCCGCTTGCGACCAAATTGCGGATACGCGCTTCGGGCATCCCAAGCACTTGCCCAAGCGTTGACCCCAACGCCGCGCCAATTTGTACAATCGGGCCTTCACGACCAACCGAACCGCCAGTGCCGATAGTTATCGACGACGCCAATGCCTTGATGACGACTACAATCGGGCGTATGCGTCCACCTTCCAAAGCGATGGCCTGCATGACTTCGGGCACACCATGCCCCTTGGCTTCGCGTGCGAAATAATAAATCATCGGCCCGACAATCAAACCACCCAGCACCGGCACAACGACGAGATACCCACGCCCGATGCCATCAAACAACACAGGAAATTCATGAAACGACAAATCGGTTATGAATTCAATCAAACGATTGAAGATAAATGCGCCTAAACCAGTACCAATCCCAACCAGCACACCGATGATAATGAGCACCATCTCGCCAGAAGGTTGCAGCGATTCGAGGATGTACCTCGACCAAATGTATTTAATGTGAAAAGAATTTGACGTGTCTTGTGATTTGATTTTGGAACTCACTTTCACCCAACATGTGATTGCCACACAAAAAGAGAGGCGATGCTCTCTCCGTACAATAGCTATCTTGCATCGATGCAAATATATAAAATTTCGTTGATTGTGTTTCGCCGACACACCGTAGGTCAGTCTAGGTCAGTCAACGAAAACATCGATTAATCTTTAATCATGTCTCTACCAGTATACAACATCACCCGAAATTCCGGAAAGACAGGCGGTTCAAACATGTTCATTCCGTTGATGGGGTGCGGCATGGGCATCTCCTCTACTGATACGTACTAATACGAACTCTGAGACCTGTCCTTACACGCCGTTTGCATAGTTTGCATAGATTGAAAGTTTACTTTGTTATGATTGCCTCAGTAAAATTGCAGCATGATCTCAATTGAAGAAATCCCACGAGTTGTTTATCATCAATGATGGTCGCTGTTCGGTTGGCATGAGTGTGTATCCGTTTTCCAAAATTGACGTCACTGAGGATTCTCGTATGTCCACACAAACTATCTCGGAAACAGAAACATCGGCATCAAGCGATGACAATGTGCTGCGCGTCAACAATGTCGAGGTGATTTACAACAGCGTCATCCTCGTGCTGCGCGGCGTCTCGTTTGAGGTGCGGCGCGGGCAGGTCGTCGCATTGCTTGGCCCAAATGGTGCCGGTAAATCGACGACGCTCAAAGCAATAAGCGGCCTGCTGCGTAGTGAACTCGGTGAGGTGACGCGCGGGCAGATTATGTGGAATGGCGAGCGCATCGACACATTAAGCGCTGAGGAGATTGTCCGCAAAGGGGTGATTCAGGTCATCGAAGGGCGGCCACTGTTTCAACATTTGACGGTCGAAGAAAATTTGCAAATCGGCGCGATGGCCTATGAAGGCGGGCGACACACCAAACACGACTTGGAACGGGTTTACACTTACTTCCCACGCTTGCGAGATATGCGGCGGCGTGTTAGCGGTTATCTCTCCGGCGGTGAGCAACAAATGCTCGTCATCGGGCGGGCATTGATGGGGCATCCAAAATTGATCATGCTCGACGAACCATCGCTCGGTTTAGCGCCGCTCCTCGTCGCCGAAATTTTCGAGATTGTGCGCGAGATCAATGCACAAGAGAAGATGTCCGTACTGCTTGTCGAACAAAATGCGACGGCGGCGCTTGCGCTCGTCGATTACGGGTATGTGATGGAAAACGGGCGCATCGTTCTCGGCGGCCCGGCGGCGCAACTCGCCGAAAACGAAGACATCAAAGAATTTTATCTCGGCCTCAATCAAAGCGGCGAACGCAAAAGCTACCGCGATGTCAAACATTACAAACGCCGCAAACGCTGGCTGGGTTGAACCGACGCCTGCATCGACGATATGCGGTTTAGGAGCAATCAAATCATAAGGGGCGAGTATATTACCCGCCCCTTGTGCTTGTCGAACGTGTGGTATCTATCTTAGCAATTCGACAAAATAGAGGAAATGCTGGTTGCTGCCGTCGCGGACAATCCCAACATGAGTCAACACTTGATCTTCGCCGAGCGAAATCTGCGGCGCGTTGACGTCGGCTGCGGCTTCGCTGGTAATCGGAACAATCCAAATGCCCGATCCTGAACCGGTCATGGCGGCCATGTCTTCAGAATTGAGATAGGCCTCTTTTTGCGCGTTGGCAAAAATGACGATGCCGTCGCCTTGCACTTGAATCCCCATATACTCACGCGGGCCGCTCAAACGAATCCGACCGGAGGGATTAGTCCAACAACGCACATAATCGAAACACGCGCCATTGAGCGCAGGCTCGACCAACGCAATCTCCCCTTCCGAAAGACCGGCTTGGGCGAGATCATCACTGACAAAAGCGACACTGCCGTTAAAAATCACATCGCCAGCCGCACCGCTTGATGGGGCAGACTGTACGGGGGCAGTGGTGGGTTCAACTGCTGTTTCTTCTGTCGGTTCTTCAACCGTCTCTTCAGTAGGTTCTGCCGTCGGCTCTTCAACCGTTTCCTCAGTGGGTGCTTCGGTTGGTGCTTCCGTCGGTTCTTCAGTTGGTTCCTCGGTTGGTGCTTCCGTCGGTTCTTCGGTTGGTTCCTCTGTCGGTGCTTCCGTCGGTTCCTCTGTGGGTTCTTCGGTTGGTTGTTGCGCGACAACCTGTGTGGCCGTTGCTTCGCCTGCCCCATTATCATCGTCACCGCCACTGCTGACAACGACGATAATAATGACGACGATAATCACAACGAGGGCAACGACTCCGATCAAAATATAACGGGATGACGATTCGTCTTCTGGCGGCCCGATCTCATATTGTGGCGGAGTCGGGGGCGGTGGTTGTGGTGCGCCTGCTGACATACTTTCTACCGAAGGTTGCGGAATATCATCAGGTTGCTGATTTTGTGCTGGAGGACGTGAATCTTCCATGATTGATCTTTGCCTTCCACTCTAAGAAATAGCCGGTTGATTGTAACACGAAATCAACCAGATGCTAAATATGCAATAACCACAATCTCTTTAATTTGATGCTATAGATTGAGCACACATTACGGTTTTGCTACCGGCGCTATTCCGACCATGCCGGTGCGATGTCGTCGCCGGGCGAATTGGTCAACCGGTCGGCAGCGCCGCCATTGATGTTGATCAGATAAAGATTGTGGCTGCCGTCGCGGTCGCTAGAAAATAAGATTTCGTTGCCGTCGGAAGAGCGGGTGGCGTCGGTGTCTCGCGCTGGGTCGTTGGTCAGCCGTTGGCTACGACGACGATCCAAATCGTAGACATAAATTTCTTCGTTGCCATCGCGGGTGCTGGTGAAGACGATTCGATGCGGGTCTGGCGACCATGACGGCGCGAAATTTTCCCCCGCGTCATCCGCAATTTGCTGTAAGCCTCTGCCGTCACGATTGATGATGAAAATCTCAAACTCGCCGGTGCGATTCGAGGCAAACGCAATTTGTTCGCTGTCTGGCGACCAAGACGGTTGTATGTTCGTCGAATCGTCGTCGGTCAGTGGTCGCAATCGGTTGTCGTTTAAGTCGAGCAAATAGATTTGGGCGGTGTCATTTTCATTGCCTGAAAATGCGATCCAATTGCCGTCCGAACTCCATGCGGGGTCGTCTTCACGGATGTCGTTATTCGTCAATTGTTCGACGCCGTTGCCATCGATGTTCATGATGAACAAATCGGGTTGGCCGTTGCGGTCGGAAACGAAGACGATTCGTGTCCGGTCGGGCGAGAAAGACGGGGCGCGGTCTTGCGCATCGTTGTTCGTCAGGCGGATGACATCGCCGCTGCGGACATTGATCGTATAGATTTCACTATTGCCGTCGCGGGTACTTTCAAAGACGGCGATACTCGCTTCTGCCGCCCGGTTGCGCCCAAGTGTGACGTCGCAGCTTGGCGCATTGGCCGCGCAAAAGCCGACCGGCGTGTTGCCGTCCATCACCATCACCACCGATCCGATGTTAGACACATCGTTGTACCAGAAAACATCGGCGTCGGAGACACGCTGGACGAAAACGAGTTCGAGATTCTGGCACGCCATCGGCAACGGTCGATTGCTGTCCGAACGGGCAATATGGAAACAGACGGGGGTCGGCAAATTGTTGAATGGTAAGCCCCTGAAGGAGCCGAAATCTTCCAGCGAACGACTCTGCGTGCCGCGTTCGCCGGTGGCTTGAATTTGCAGCCCTTCCAGCGAAACGGTTCCCGCGGAGGGGACATAAATCGTCAGCGTGTCTTCGTCGCGGAAGATGACCATATCGACACCGCTTTGTGCCGACACAGCGCCGTTGAGGAGTAAAATTGTTGCGATGACAATGAGAAGTATGATCGATTGCCTGCGGTTCATCATGCGGCTGCCCGTATAGCTGATTGGTCAAAATGAATTCAGCCCAAGTATAGGCTATATGCCCACATTTCCGCAACATATTGGCATG
>RFIA01000109.1 GCA_003695675.1 Chloroflexota bacterium | reverse complement strand
CATCATCGCCGACATTCCGGTGTTGTTGCCGCGACCGCGCAGTCTTGAAGATACATATCATGATGCCTTTGGTCAAGTTGCGAAAGATGTCCGCGCTGCAATCGATCGGGCATAATGGTCATAAATGCAGCAGCGTGATGCGCAGTTTGAAAAGATTGGGTTCAATCATGACGCTTCCATCTTCAAATTCGAGTGTTGGCACGCTCAAGAATCCACCTGTCAATTCTCGTAGTCTCTCGCGAGCGTCGTCTTGGGCGTCAACATCCAATGTGACGTAATCGACGCCAAGTTCATCGAGTATATTGAGTGTTGGAGGGACGAGTGCGCAACTTGTTGTGATGTAGACTTGTATCGCCATCGTTTTGTCTTTACCAATGCGTTCAAACGGGTTCAGTCAGAATAAATTCGACAAGGGCGTCAATTTGTTCATCCGACAATCCGAATTGACCCCAAGGCGGCATTCGTGTGCCATTGCGTCCATTCTTTACCGTGTCAAAATAAAATTCGCGCGGTGCGGTTAATACTTCGGGCAATAATGCCGGGCCAATTTCACCTTCACGCTGCATCCCATGACAACCCCCACACGTCTCCATATAAAATTCTTCAACCGTCTTGCCATCAAATAAATCGCCAACATTTACGGCTTCGGGCGCAGGCGCATCCGTCGATGCAATAATCGTTGTGTCTTTAGATGGATTATTGCCAACAATGACGAATGTGGCGATAGACCCGATAATAATGCCACTTACAAATGCCAGCAAAATGGCGATGTAACCTCGTCTCATTGAGATGTGTTCCTCCACGATTCAAAGTTTACTTGAAAAGATGCGATGGCAATAGAGCGCCCCGCCTGCACGAGAGAAGATTTGTGACTTGATATGAATGGCTTCAAGCGGCAATTGGTTGCTTCGCTCAATTGCGCTATTATAAATCGTTTGTTGTTTGAGGAAGTATGCCAAAAGGATGGTTTTGCCAATGTCTTTTGACGTGAATGCAATTCGAGATCAATTTCCTTCGATTAATCGCCCGGTTGATAATGATAATGTGTTGCCTATATATTTTGACAATCCCGGTGGAACGCAAGTGCCACAAGTTGTGATTGATGCGGTGGGTGAATATTATCGTGAGATGAATGGCAATGGCGGTGGGCATTTTGCAACAAGCAAGAAAACAGATGCGATGACCATGGCTGCCCGCCAGAAAGTTGCCGACTTTTTGAATGCGCCGTCGGCAGATGAGATCGTATTTGGCCCGAATATGACGACGCTCAATTTTGCGCTCAGCCGGGCATTGGCGAAGACCCTCTCGTCCGGTGATGAAATTGTCCTCACTCGAATGGATCATGATGCGAACGTCACACCATGGACACGTATCGCCGAAGATTATGATTTGACTGTGCGTTGGGTCGATATTCGCCTTTCGGATGCAACACTGGATATGAATACCCTCGAAGCAGCCCTGACTGAGAAGACAAAGATTGTCGCTACAGCTCATGCTTCAAATGCAGTTGGTACGATCAATCCTGTGCGTCAAATTGCAGATATGGCTCGTGCAGCAGGCGCTATCTACGTCGTCGATGCAGTGCAGAGTACGCCGCACATTCCAATTGATGTGCAAGAACTCGGTTGTGATTTCTTGTTGTGCTCAGCCTATAAATTTTACGGGCCACATATCGGCGTGATGTGGGGGCGATATGATTTGTTGGCGGAATTACCTGTGTACAAAGTGCGCCCCGCGAAAGATAAACCGCCGATTCGTTGGGAAACGGGCACACCAAGTTATGAAACCATTCATGCCGTCGCTGCGGTGATCGATTATCTCGCTGAAATCGGGCGTATATACGGTGCAGATTATCGCGATGAGTTTTCGGCGTATACGGCACGGCGTTTAGAACTCAAGCAGGGAATGGCCGTTTTGCGTGATTATGAACACGACCTTCTAACACATTTGCTCGATATGCTACAAACTCTTCCAGGCGTGACAATTGCCGGTATTACGGATCCGGCAAGATATGACCAGCGCGTCCCAACAGTTGCTATGGTTATGGACGAGCATACACCGAGCGAGATCGCACAACATCTTGCGAAGAATCATATCTATGTGTGGGACGGCAATTATTATGCTGTCGAGATTATGAAGCGGTTAGGTCGTGAAGAACACGGCATGTTGCGTATTGGTCTCGCACACTACAATACACATGCTGAAATTGATCGTTTGGAACGAACCCTAAAGCGTTGGTAGATCAAGAATCGGAACATAAGTGCCAGATGTTTTGCATTACGTCGTCGCCGCAAAGCTCGAAAATCCCCTCTCCGAAAATGTTGCGAAAAAGTTTACCTTTTTGTCAACACAAGGCGGGGGTTTTATGATAGGATTCTTTGAGGACTGAGTGGGAACGGGCTGAGGACTGAGCCGTTGGGTAATGAGTTGAAAGCGATGAGTAGTGAGTCAGGTGTGCTCTAACTGCCAAAAAGACATATACGCATCGCTCATCACATTTGCAGCAGCAGACCCCCGCCCCTCTGCCGCAAATAATACAACACAGCGTTCCCCGTGGAAGCAGTTTTATATCGTCGCACGTCTCTCCTCGCACCGTCATATAATTGTGGCAGAAGGGGGTAGGATGTTTGGTATACAATAATCGGATGAAGACTACTAAAGATGTCTTGTCGGAATTAGCGCAACATATTCGTGAGGATAATGCTCGCATCTTCAAGTAAATCATTTTCGAGCAGGTCTCTCACTGTTTCGCCATCGGCTCGCTGCTGCCCACTGGACAATTCAATAAAGTTATTGATCTCGAATATCGCTTCTTCGATGTCACGATTATTCAGGGCGGCGAGTGTTTGTCGCAAATACAGATCGCTTCGCGGTTCGTTAGGCGGGTCAACACCCGCCAGCGCATTGCCGACTAACATCACTGCCGTATCGACGTCACCGGCTTCAAGTGTTGCCAATATCTCTTCAACACGATCTAAGTGTTGACCAGATACAAATGTGCCGACTTTTTCAATGTGATGGATCGCCTCATCGATGTCACCTTCGGCGATTGCACCAAAGAAAAGCCAATAATGTCGCATCATCTGATCGCGTACATCAACACCCGGATGCACATGGCTGCCTTGCAAAGTGACGATGTAGGCTGTGAGCGCATCAAGCTCGCTGTTTGAAATTTGTTCGTTAGTAAAGACAGGCATATTGCCGACCGGAGCGCGTACCTGTCGCTTGACTTGTTCGATAGTGTGGCCGGGGAGCGCCGGAGCGATGTCGGTGCCTTCAGCATTTTCGCCATGACACGCACCGCATCCATTGTTGACAAATACTTCGCGCCCATGTTCAACAGTATCTGCTGTAATCGTGGTCAAGAATGCGGCTGAAGGGCCAATCATGCTGACAAGTTGCTCTGCAGCTTGTTCGAGATTCTCCTCTTCTAGCAATGTCATGATGACTTCTGCACGGGCGGCATCGCGTTCACGGGCGAAGAACATAAAATGATCGACTTCATGGATTGCTTCCAATCGGTCGCCATTGAGGACAGCGACAAGCGCCTGTTGTAAATACAATGGCGCTGGCACACTTGGATCGAAACCATCGGTTAATGCGGGTTGCTCCTCTGGCTGGAGCATTAAACCAACAATCAGCGTTGCCACAGGCAAGGCTAGAAAGAACAAATACCAGTATTTTTTGCGACGTTGAGTCATTGATTAGTCTACGCGTTCCTTTGAAATAGCAGCAGCCAGTTGTGTGCTGATAAGTTCGAGCATCAACACATTTTCTTGTGAGATGCTGCCGGGTTGCTCTCGACAAGCGACAAGCACACCGTAATTTGTGCCGCTAAATATGACGGGAATACAGGCCGCCGCGCCTAGTCGCCCTCTTGCGACAAGTGGATGGTTGAGCGTGTCTTCTGGAGATGAAATACGAATTTGTCGATTTTTCGCAACCCATCCAATAATATCATCTTCCGATCCTTGTTTGGGGGCAACGGCTTGGATTGATTTTGGCCCCTCTTGGGCTTTGAGTTCGATCTTAAGTGGTTCGATACTTTCTAAACGGTAAAAGGCTACGTAATCATAATTTAAGTCAAATGAAGCAGACACAGCCGCTTGATATTTGCCCCCTTCGCCGGGTGGTGCTGTCCGCAAACGCTTGGCGAATTGTCGAACAGCCGGTAAGCTGTCTGCTCGTAATGTTTCGAGTCGTCGGTCTGACATCAACCTACGGATGCGTTTCTCAAGGTCTTGATTAGTAAACGGTTCTGTGCTGATGTCATCGGCATGACCGGGCAAACCAAAATCCGCTTCTTCGTCTACAAGGATAATGAGCAAGCGAGGATATGTGTGTCGCAAGTCCGTGATAAGATCGAAGACACCCGGCAAACTGTTATCGATGATCAATATATCGACATGCCTGTCACGGTCGGAAAGTATTTCGAGCGTATCACCCGTGTCAGATACAATTTGAATGCTGAAATCCTGATTGGCAGATAAATTTTGATAATATTCACCTGCTCTGTCGCGTTGTACTGCGACGAGTATGTCAATTGAAGTCAACATCATGGTTGCCCTTTACAAGAACAATGACGTATACATCTATAGTTTATCAATTTTCAAGTGGTTTGATAAGAAGAAGCTGCCAACGTGAGCAAAATAAGTTGTCTTAAACCATCGGCGACGGGTTTAATTTCAATAAATTCGTCGAGGCGGTGGGCGTTGCCCCCGGTTGTGATACCGATTGTTACAGCGGGGTAACCGGCAGCAAGCGGGACATTAGCATCTGTGCTGCCGGTTTCAAGTATCCCATTGACGTTGAGTAACTTGAGTGCCGTTAATGCACCGTCAACGAGCGGATGGGTGTTGGGAATAGAGCCGGCGGGGCGGTCGCCAACAACTTCGATTGTAAATTGCAAGTCCTCGCTGGTGAGTTGAGTGACTAAGTTCCACACATCATTTTCAATTTTTGCCAGCGTGTCTTGCTCTTCAGAGCGCATATCCAACCACAAGCTCGCCGTGGCTGCGATAGTGTTTACAGACTGGCCGCCTTCAATAATACCGATATTGAATGTCGTGCGTGGTGATGGTGGCGGAACTAGCTCGGTGATTCTTGCCCCAAGCCTGACGATTCCATGGACAGCGCTTTCCCTCCCGAAATGTAACCAACTATGTCCACCCGGTGCGTTCGCTGTAATGTGCAAACGGCGTACAGCGATACCCTCGTGATAAATGTGCCCGTATGCTAATCCTTCAAGATTAATGATTGTCTTTACTTTAGCTTTCAGTTTCTCGAACGCAGCTTTCATACCGTTGAGGTCTCCGAGACCTTCTTCGCCGGTTGTTGCCACGAACCAAATATCGGCGTGTGGGGTGATCTTTTCTTGTGTGAGGAGTGTTGCCAGTGCCAACATACCAGCAACTCCCATACTATTATCGCCAATCCCAGGACCAAAGATGCGGGCACCTTCACGACGAATAGTTAGATCGGTTTCGCGAGGAAAAACCGTATCCGTGTGTGCGACAACCATTGTAGCGGGTAATGATGAATCTTTACCGCGAAGCCGACTATACACATTTTGCACATCATCAATTTCGATATTGTCGAGTTTCAGCCGTCGGAAATAATTTGCTACAAATTCTGCTCGCTGTGCTTCTTCAAAAGTGGGAGCAGGAATTTGTTGAATATCGATGGCGAGCTGAATGGTTTTATCTGTAAGTGGTGGTAGCCACTGCCAGTTGAGTGACCGATTAATTTCTATTATTTGCTCGTTCATTTATGTATGTGTTTCCATATTGGTGGCATTGGTTGATCGTTTGTCAATGATTATGCCGCATTCTCATTGATTGCGCAGGTTAAGATGCACAAAAAGATTTACGCACTCCTTAAAGCAAGATATAATCCCTAATATCCCGGGGGCACATTTTGGGTAACCAAATAACGGGTTGGAGGTCATTGTATTGTGGCGCGTATTCTAATTGTTGGACGTGTACAAACGAAGCATAATACGCTCGTGTACGCATTGCAAAAGCATCATGACCTCTGGATTAGCCCCAGTGGCAAAAAGGCGTTGGCTTTTGCTCGTGAACACTTGCCCGAACTGATTATTCTGGACGCAGCTTCAATGCGCACGCCCGGTATTCGTATTGGCAATAATTTAAAATCGGCTTTACCGCACATACCATTAATCCATATACACCCGGGGCCGAAATCAAGAGATGCAAGTACAGCCGATGCGATCTTGTATGAACCGGTTAGTGTGCGCCGGTTATCGAACCAAATCAATCGATTACTCGATCTAACGAGCGATAATATTGTTACTGCTGGGCCATTTTCTTTAAATGTTGCACAACGGATTTTAATTACCCACGGACAAGAAGTAGAATTGACGCCAAAAGTTGCTCGTTTGGTGGAACTTTTTTTGCGGAATCCCGGCAAAATTATGGATCGTAAAATGTTGATGAAGCAAGTTTGGGACACGGAATATTTGGGGGATACGCGCACATTGGATGTTCACATTCGATGGGTTCGTGAGGCGTTGGAGGAATTTCCCGGTAAGCCCCGTCATCTCAAGACAGTACGCGGGATTGGGTATCGGTTGGAGTTGCCAACCTTGAATGGAATGGAATAACCCAGAACAAAAACCGACCAAGATGGCCGGTTATTGTTGGATTGTTTGTATACTGATATGCTATGAATTGGCTTCTAATTGAGCCAATTGCTTCATCAAGCGTGATTTGCGGCGTGCAGCATTCTTCGGGTGAATAATGCCTTTGCTAGCAACTTGGTCTAGTTTGCGTACTGCTTCGCGCGTTGCTTCTCTAGCCGCGGCGATGTCTCCTGAATCGAGAGCCGTCCGTGCTTGTTTGACATAAGTGCGAGCGGTCTTACGAAATTTGCGATTGCGCAAACGACGCTTTTCATTTTGTTTAATACGTTTGAGTGCAGACTTGTGATTAGCCATAATTGTTCCTTGATAACGGCATGGTCTATTGACTGCATTTGCCGATTATTTGTTATAAACTCAATTGCTTTATCTCGGTATCGAGCCGGAGCATTCTATCATATACGACGATGTGTTGTCTAGGATGGTATTGATTGATTTGACATAATGTTGGGCTTAAGCTGCGAGATTCATGACGAGAAATGCGGCCGCGCCGACATTCAATAAAATTACAATGACGAGACCCGCTATTGCAGTCACAGAATAGCCCTGTTGTGCTACTGTAATATTTTCAGGAATATAGCGGAAATACTCTGTGGGATCCTCATCCAGAAATTCGCCGCCCTCAAACATATCGTCCATATCGTCATCTAAGAGGCCGCTTTTTATAGATGTCCTTGTCATTGCGCCTTCATTCTCAATGCTTGAAAGCAGTTCATCGTCATCGTCCGGAATGCCACTCATTTCATCGGTTGTGGCCTTTGTAGATTCTGCGGATTCGGCGACTGTGTCGAAGGCGGATATATCAGGGTCGTCGGCAAATGGAGAGACGGCGAAAGCTGGCGTACCAGTAGGTGCATCAAGGGTCGCCGGTGGCGATGCTTCGTTTTCACCTGTTAGATTGAGATTTGTCACCCAATCATCAAGGTCTTGTGACAGAATTTCATCGCCTTCGCGCCATGCACTTGCGCTGCTGGTTTCTAGTGGGGCACTTGTTGTTGTCGACAGTCCCGATGTATTATCAGATGGTGTCACAAGTGAGTCTGAAGGTGAAGGCAGTTGTGTGTTTTCATCCAACTCACCGGACAATTTTTGATCCAACATCTTCACGCCTTGTCGCGCTTGCTCATTGTTTGGATTGATAACCAGCACATTCTCAAGACATATACGTTGTTCTTCTTCCGAATCGAGCAAACCGCTAAGCCATAACCATCCCTGTTCATTGCGAGGGTCAAGCTCGACAACTTTTAGCAACAGGGTACGCGCTTCTTCTTTTTTACCAGCTCTATAAGCATTGATTCCTTCACGAACCATTGCGTCAACATTTGCTGTCATAAATCATCCTCAATATGTATCGGATTATGTACAGATTATAGCACGAAAAGAGAGAACTGTTTCGAGTCAAGTGTTGGATTCTGGATACAATATTTCTTCATGGAATACCCAAGAATCCTTCTGAAAAAGTGGTTGGGATAGCGAATCAAAGAGCGTCAATCTTTGAACGGATTGACGCATCCAATTGATTTGCAGATGAGCAAATAGAGAATGTTAGAATTGAAGTTCTTCGACAAAATCTTCGAGGTCACGGAAATTTGTGGCGTGAACAGCGTAGATATATGTGCCGTTTGACCACACAAAACCGAATTGCCCATTTTCGAGGCTGAAGTACCAATCAACAGGTCTGACGTCTAAGATAGCATAGTTGCCAACTTCACCGACGCGGCGATTATAGCGGAAAAGGTTGAGTACAGTTTGTTCTGCGATGACTTCATCTTCAAAGCGTGCGACGGTTAATTGTACTGGACGTCCATCATGATGATAATTGGCAGTTGCCACCATTTGTGATGCGCTTGTGAAGCCGCAGACTGTTTCGCCTGTTTCATCGCCTTCCTCAAGCGGTGGGTTGATTCCTAGTAGACAATTGGCAGCTTGATTGGCGATGATGGGTAGGGGTGGTTCTTCTGGTACTGTTTCGGCTGGCGCTTCGACTGCGATTGTTGTTTCACTATCTACCGCGCCATCAAGAGCATCAGTTAATGCCGCTGCCTCGCCATCAATTCCCTTCACATCCGTCGTGGTATTTGTGTTGTTGGCAGCAATTTCGATGCTTTCTGCATCAGTGTTTTCGGAGGTTGCCTCATCAACCGGCTGCTCGACAAAACGAGTGAAATTGCCAACTGTTGGTGGGAGTAATAATTCGATGTTGTCGCCCGGGATAAAGAGTGGAAATGGACGGCTTTCACGCTCATAAGGCGCAATGAGTGCTTCCGAGAGTTTGGGTAGACTTGCCTCATGGATTTCTGCTACACCTTGCCGTGTCAAAATGACGACGATACCCGCAAGCACAAATGATGCGACCATGGCGGCGAGCGACCAGCGTGTACTGCGCCTTGCCTCTTTCCAATACTTGATTGCTCGAGCGGGATTTGCCTTGTCAAGATATTCAAAGATTGGAAAATCACTTTGATGATGCTCTCTGACCTGTTGTGCCATGATTATTACTCCGTATTTAACAGCCTGCGAAAGATCTCCAATGTCTTCTACCGTTTGAAGTATTCTCTAGTTGCCCTTATTGTTTACATCTAGTTATTTAGGCAGGAATTGTGATCATTGCCACCTGAACTGCCGCCACTATTATTGCTTTCGCCATTGTTGTTTTGGTTATCAATGCGCGTTATTGGTGCTGTGATATCCCCGACCCAAAATTCGTTACCAGCTTTGATTGCAAGGTCAACTGTGCCGAATTCATATTGTCCCGAGAGCGTGACAGTTACGATGCGCACTTCGCTTGATAGTGGGGTATAGCGAGCCTTTGTAATATTTTCTGGAATTGCACGAGGCCTTCCATTACCGTTGCCATTGTTACCATTGCTATTACCATTACCATTGCCATTACCATTACTCTGTGTGCTACACATAGCATCAACAAGATTATTGTCGGGATCACTAGATACCCTAACGGTCATGTGATCGTCAAATTGCGGTTCACCATTGCGAACGATGTATATTCGATATTCACCATCGCCATGATTTCCTAATCCGGGTGCGTCATCCGCAGCACTCACAGTGACAGAGTTGCCATTATTGTAATCATTTAAGTGCCAGTCAGGAGGATTGGTGGGATCATTTGCGCCTGCTCCTGTGTACACGAAAGAGACTTGTGACCAATCAACGGGTTGGCTTTGCAGGTTATTGTCCTTATACTCAACATAATCGCGGATGTTGAAGGTTTGCCCGTATGTCAGATTCAAATTATATGTACAGAACTGGACTTCATGATTGGTAGGGTCGTTGTTATTGTTGCCACCACCATTGCCGCTGTAACCGTCATCGAATTTCAGACCCGTAATGCCGGTGGTTGGGTCAAATCCCCATTCGGTTGTCGGGTTGGTGTTATCACCATCGCTGATAGCAACAACATAATTCTGAAACTCAAGTGGTAGACCAAGTGTCCAATGACTGATAGCGTGGTCACCACCCGAAGTGACTTGGAACGAGAATGTGGTGCGATTATTGTCCGCGTCGTAAGTGGTGCTGTTAGTTTGGACACTGTGTCCGTTACTGCTGAAGTTGTCTGGCCCAGCAACTTCTTCAGTTGTGATACAGTTGTTCAGCGCGTCTGCTGTTTGTGAGAACGAGCCGACAATAAATTGGACAAGAAAACCGGCGCCAACAAGAACAGCAATTGCAGCTGGAATAGTCGGCCAATACTCTGTCATGGCTTGTCCACGTTGCATCCGCATAAAGCGCGATTCAGGGTGGGTGTTCATGATAAATCCTTTCGTGACTGTGCCACTTCCATTGATGTGTGATTGTCAGCGTTGACAAATAATTGCGTGAAAATTAATCCTTTCTCACGTCATGTTAGCATTTATACCGATATTTTTGCGTGAATGTTACGTGAAATTTGTCGGAGATTTGTGAAAAAGTTATGAAGCGTTGTTT
>RFIA01000108.1 GCA_003695675.1 Chloroflexota bacterium | reverse complement strand
TACCGGGGACATTTTGACGACTACCCCTTCAACCCATTCGCAGAAATCCTCGGCATAATGCTGCATATAATCTTCCAACGAAACATCAATAGCGACGACTTCGCCAAAAGCATGAAAAAGCAGGTGTTCACTCAAGATCATTTCCGCACCATCGACAATCAACACATCTGTTGCGATCATTCTATCACAAACAGGACTTGGCACGTACTGCGTTCAACAACATGATGCGAGCGCGAAGCTACACGACACCCGGCGACCAATATTTGCGATTCAATGCGGCGCGGTCGCGGACGGAAGCGATGGCTTCTTCGCTGACTGCGTGACCGAAGCTGCGAAAGCCGCCGAGCCGAAAACCGTGAGTCGTCGCGATGGCGTGAATCTCGTGCGCCCGCTCTACATTGATGTCTTTGCCAATCGTGTAATCTTCGTAACGGCCATCCAACGCAAGCGCCATCGTCTCGGCCATACACGCATACGCCATCTTGGGTGGGAAGCCGAAATCAAAATGAAAATCGACGGGGCCGGGCACTTCGACCATGCCGCCTTCGATGACGAGCACATCATCGCGCTCTGCCGCAACACGGCGCGACACATCGCGCGGGCGGGCGACATCGCAAACCACGACGCCCGGCTTGAGATGCTTCGGCTCGATAATCGCATGAACCGCGCTCGTCACTGTCAGAATCAAATCGGCATCATAAATCACGCCAATATCCGTACTCGTTGCGACGACACTGCCGCGCCCTTCACACAACGCACGCACATCGTCGAGCGCGTCCGGCCTGCGCCCGACGAGCCGTAATGTCGCACACTGACCGGCTAGGATTTGCGCACAACTTTTACCAATCGCGCCGGTCGCGCCGACAACGGCGACTGTCGCCTGTGCCATGTCGATGTCCATCAGCCGTGCGGCCTCGCGCACCGCTTCGACGGCCATCATCACCGTGTAACTGTCGCCGGTTGTGACGGGAATATCGAGCCGGTCGGCAATCGTCCGCCCCGCATCGCCGACGACCGATGTATAAGCACCGAGACCGAGTATCTTCGCGCCGAGTTCTTCGGCCATGTGCCCACAGGCTTCAATCTTTTTGTAGACCGTCTCAACCGGCAGCGACATCATCGTCGGCGGGGTGAACGGACACGCAATCAACCACCCGCGCAACTCGCGCCCGGTGGCAATCGACCGAATCCCGGTGACTTCAGAGATGTAAACAGGCGGGAAGAAGCGCGAGAAAAAGTTGATTTGCCGTTCGGTGAGAATTTTCCCAAGCAAAGGATATTTACGAGAGACATCTTTTTTGATGTCGATGGGATGAATGATGAAAGCAAAAGTGTCGTCTACCAAATTTCCCATCCTTCGGCCTCAGCCTTTTCTTCCTCATCTTTGCGGCGATAACGTCGCGGGTGGTCGTTGGCCCCCAACCCGCCACTGATATAATGATGATCGCTTTCTTCATAACGCACATTGCGCTCAATCACGCGGCGCTGCGGCGAAGCGATCAAAACCACATCCGACTCGATCATCCGACCGGGAAAGAAAATCAAACCGGAGCCGATACGACAGTTATGACCAACGGCGCTGCCGAGTACCACCTGCCCGACATCTTGTAGATTGCCGTCCTGATCAAATGTGCGAATCGGGCGCGGCACGGTGCGGGTGGCTGCGGTATCATCGCCTTCGCCCTTGGCCTTGCCGACCAGAATAAAATCGGTGAAGGTATTCCCGGCGCCGATAAATGTTTGCCGCCCGACAACACACATCTGCAAGCACGTATTCTGCGCGATGATGGTGTGTTCCATCACACTCGTCAGATAAAGCGCCGCGCGAAACGGTAAAAAGCAATTGTTCGCCACCGTGCTCAACATGAGTTGACACCCTTGGTCGATGGAAACATTGTCGCCAATCGAGCAATTGTCAATCACAACACCGGGGCCAATGAAACAATTTTCGCCAATTGTCGTCGGGCCACTAATCTGCGCGGAGGGGTGAATGACCGTCCCTTTGCCAACTTGTACCAACTCAGATGTGCTGAGCATCTGCTTTTGTTCAATGATAGCGTGCCACAACACTTTGAGTGCATAAAAATTGTGTTGCTTGATGTATTCTTCTTTGCGGCTGCCGCGTGCGAATACCCCAAAGATGATGCTGGCATAATAGACATGCACCCAGCTTTCAATCGACAGAATCGCCCGTTCTGGGAGAAAGTGCGTCAGATTGCCCTGCTCTTGCGCCATGAAGTCCGGCACGCTGTAAAAACCCTTTTCTTCAGCATCGCTGGGCACAACAATCGGAAGCACCTCGTCGTCATGGACGTAACCGTTGGGATAATACCACAACTCGATCAAGGCGATTCGATTGTTTTCGGCGTCGTAACCCAATGTGAAGTTACGCGCCAATTTGAGCGTATAAGTACGAAAAGCCGGGTCGTCCACCCGAATCGCGGCGCGGCAAGCTTGGCCGGTCTCTCGCGCATGTTCGACAAAATAGGCGAGAAATTCGTTGTCGAACCACAAACTTTCGCGATAGACAATCGCGGCATCTTGAATCATCACGCGCTCATCAGCAGAATCGAATTCGCCGCCGAGTTCACACCCATCTTGAAAATAATTGAGGAAAACAGCTTCATGATGAATAGTCAACGACCGGGTGCCAATCGTCAATTCCCTCGCCGGTTCATTAAAGGGCGGCACATGATTGTCATCTCTAATCACATAACGGCGCATAAATTCGCTCCATCCTACTCGCTAAAATTGGGTCGTTTTCGCATCATCAACCAAGCGGCGTCCTACCGATGACGAACGTACAACAAGCATCGCCCATCGCTGTGCATGTCGTCTGTTCGACCGGATAGGTTCGCTCGCCGCTCAACCAACGCAGCGACTCTTGCAACAGGCCGACGAAAATAAAACAACGCGGCTCAAGCATCTGGCGCCCCCAACAAAAGGGACAGCGTTCAACATGCCAATAGACCGCATCGCTGTCGCTCTCCAGCCGGATGATTTGATCGCTGAATCCATTATACATGCCAGACAGGATTTCTCCCCATCGGTCGAGCTTAACACTCCACGGCAAAAGGCGAACGATCATATCATCGATCCCCATCACCGGGCCGAATTCAAATAAAGCGCGTTTGAACGCCGCCTCGCCAATCCGCAAGGCCGTATTGCGCCCGCCACGCGGCCCATATACGCGGTCAACGGCGAGGCTTAACGCGCTGACATCTTCAAATGGAAATTGTTTGTCGAGGTTGTTACTGGGAAGCGTATTCTGATAACGATGCAGCGCCGCCGTTCGCAAAAGCGCCATCAAACCACTGGTGCCGATCACATCTTCTGTCGCAAGCAGCAACACACGTCCCATCCGGTTTGGATAAAAAAAGCGCTTTCGCGGATGTTCGGATGGTTGCTGTTGAAAAGCCACGCCCCTACCAATCAAAGATCATATAGACATTACACACGCAAGACAGACGCCAATTTCGTCGGATTAAACCATCATTTTCCGTTCAAAAATTGGCTGACCGTGCTAGCGAAGCGGTCGAACTCATCCATCATCGGGAAGTGACCCGAATCCTCGAACCACGCAATCTCGCTCGTTGGGGCATGTTCTTTGAGGACGCGAGACTGCTTCGGGCTGACGATAATATCTTTCTTGCCATAAATACCCAAGATCGGCATCTGCAATTGCTTCAGATGTTGGGTCAGGTCGGCTTGGCGTAAAGTGCCGATACTTTCCATGAACGAATCGACCGTCAATTTGTCCACATCACGGGTAATCATCTCGCCGAGCGCCCGACCATCTTTGGCCATCAAATAAGAATAACCACGCAAAAACAATTTGAATAAAAACGGCGATGTCCAAATGATGCTTGCGAAACCGCGATTGCCCGACAATTTAAGCAAGGGGTTGAGCGAAGAACCGCGTATCGGCGACCCGATGACGACGACCTTCACCACTTTGTCGGGATAACGAATGGCCGTGCCGAGCGAAACCGTCCCCCCCATCGAATGCCCGACGAGCGGCGCTTTGACAATGCCGAGCCGCTCCATGAATTCGTTGACGAGAACGATAAAATTATCGACCGAGAAGTCCTCGCCTTTATCGCTCGACTCGCCAAAACCCCAGAAGTCTATCGCATAAGTGCGAAACTCTTGGCCCAATGTTTCAATCGTGCGCCGCCACAACGCCCACGAGCCAAGCCAACCATGTAATAAAAGAACAGGGCGTCCCCGTCCATAAATTTCATAATGAACCACACCCTGTTCGGTGACAAGAATAGCCACGTCTGCTCGCCTTTAATTACAATTCGGTGAAGTAGCGAAGATTAACTTTCCATTTCTTCCAGAATGGAATAGAGCAATTCTAGCAAGACGTTCTTGACACTTTCCTTGTCCTTCGCGACACAGGGCAGCAATTTCACATCTTCGTCGATGCGCAACGCCACACGCATATCATCTGTTTGCCACGCATCGGGATGATCTTGCTTATTGGCCGCGACGACATAAGGAGTCGGCGCGTAGGCGCGGAACGTCTCAAGAATACTCTTGGCCTCGCGGAAGGTTTCGGGCTTAGCACTATCCACCATGACGACAAACCCCAGCATCCCTTCGGCCAGAATCTCCCACATAAAGTCAAACCGGCGCTGCCCCGGCGTCCCGAACAGATAAAGCACGAGGTCATCATCCACGGTGATGCGACCAAAGTCCATAGCGACCGTCGTTTGATCTTTGACTTCGCGCTCAGCTTTGGTCGTCACTTCACGTTCTGTTTTGACGACATCAATCTCGCTGATAGAACTGATAAATTCTGTCTTGCCTGAGCTATACGGCCCGGTGATAACCATCTTCACAGTTTGCATAATACCTGCTCTTTCAGTCCTTTAATCAGGAAAAAGCCCCTCAAAAATGATCTTACATCGATTTAATCTTGCTGATGAGCCGGTTGACGACATCAGCCTGAACATTCGAACTTTTTGGTCGCGGTCGTGCCCGCCGCCCGCTGCTATTTTGTAAGGCAGACCCCGCCGCAGGTTCAACAACCTGCACCAAGCCAGCTTGAACGAGGCCATAGACGACGCGCCGGATTTCAACATCCGACATATTGCTCGCCTTCGCAATCTGCCGGATCGTATTTTTCGGATCAACATAGGAGACAACCCGCCACTCTTCAACACTTAAGTGAACGCCTTGAAATTTCTGCTTCAAGTCGGGCGGGAACTTCAACGGTCGGTCGAGGTCTGGCAAAAAATTATTCAGTTCCGTCAACATTTCTTCACGGCGCGACAGCTCAATAATGACATTCTTGAGATCAATCGGCACCATAATGCGTTCGACGGTCGGCATCACGTTGTCTTGGAAGCGAAATGGCTCTTGCTTCCAACTCGACATATTATACACAATATCCATCGTATATTGCTGAATACTGTTGATAATGTCTTTTTGCGTCACATAATTCGCGCCGATGAGTTTGAGGGCAATCGCCTTATCGTTGACATTCTTCGTGCGTTCTCGAATGATCTTGGCTTGCCCGTCGGTCAGCTTACCCGACTTGTTCAGCACAGTAACAAGATTGCCGTCCTGTTCGCCAATTCGTGCATGAACGAGCTTACCCTCTTTGAAAACGATATGCGCACGTTCAGCCCCAGCCTCAATCCGTTCACGTTCTTGCTCTGCATTGACTTTCTCCATCTGGCCCGTTTTCTTGGCTTCATACAAGACCAACGTGCCGGTTTTGCGAGAAAGATTAATGATGTTGAGCACTTGAGTGAGGCTCACATCCCTAAGATTGCCTTGCATCAACGCCCCCTCAATTTATGTGAGCGAAAATAACCATCACACATGCCAAATGATCCGCTATCCACAGTAAAAAATACTAATCTGATTATAGCTTGCGCCTAATGCGGCGTCAACTCATCCTGTGGACGGACTTCTTAATACTTCCTGCGCATTTCGAGAAACAAACCATTCGGCCTCAGTCCATTATGATGCAGGCGATTCATTTTTATTAGGACTTACGCAGTTGAGAAATCTATCAAGCAACCAGAGCATAAATGCTCAGCACGTAGACATAACGTCCGGCTGCCACAAAACCAAGTGTCCTGAAGGGTACTGCATTGGATCGAATACCCCCAAATAACCCCTTTAGGGACTGCTATGCTACGTGCAGTGGGTTTGGTATTTGGGTAGCCGGATGTTTGAACATCTGGCGGCATGGTACAAGATGCCCGATTGCGTAAGTCCTGTTTATTTCATTTCGAGTCTCGAAATGAACTGTTACGTCTTCGGGAAGCGCATGGCATGAGCGAACGCCTTTTGGAAATCGGGCAGGCCGCTCAATTGAATGTGCTCGGTGCGCCGCGCCATCTTCTCGGCGGCGAGGCGTTCTTTCGTCGAAACCAATGCCAATCGTGCCCCGACCCCCGCTGCATTGCCGACCGAACGCAAACGGTCAAGCGGCAGTTGCGGCACGAGATTCACACGCCGCGCATTTTCGAGATTGATGAAATTCCCGAAGGCGCCGGCCAACAATACCTCCGAAAGATCGTCGTCTTGCAAGTCCATCACCTGTTGCAAGATCATCTCACCGGCACGGATGGCGCCTTTGGCCAATTGAAATTCGCGAATGTCTTGCTGTGTGATGATGATGTCGTGTTCGCCGCCGGTGTCCTCTGCGCGTGCGAGGACGAAGTAACTGTCGCGACGGCTTTCTGCCTCGATCAAACGCTCGCGCAAATGAACGGGTACACGGTCGGCAAGTTCGTCGTGCCGCAACAACTTGCCGGTGAAGTCCAGCAAGCCATGCCGCAATAATTCGGCGCAAATATCGATCAACGCCGAGCCGCAAATGCCACGCGGCGCGACATCGCCGATGACGGTGTATTCGACATCGCCAACCATACTCACATGGTCGATGGCGCCTAATGCCGCCCGCATCCCCTGCTTGATGCGCCCGCCTTCAAAGGCCGGCCCCGCGGGGGACGAACACGCGATTAAGCGTCCCGGCGCACCGAGCGCGATTTCGCCATTCGTGCCGACATCAACCGCCAAGCGAAAACCGTCTGTGGTGTGCAATTCACTCGCCAACATGACGCCGACCGTGTCCGAACCGACAAATCCGGCGATATTCGGCAAGATGTAGACGGGCGTGTGCGGTTCGAGCATCAGGCCGAGTTCGTGCGCGGGGACGCTCATCGCGTCACGGATGACGGGCGCATACGGCGACAGACCGAGATATGTTGAGTCGAGTTTGAGCAAAAAGTGGTGCATCGCCATATTGCCGACGACCGTGACTTCATTGATTTGGTCAACGGTGATTCCGGCCTCATCCGCGAGTTGCTTGAACAAGTCGTTCAATTGCTCAATCAACATCGTATGCAAACGCGCCAAGCCATCGGGATTGAATTGTGCGCGGCTCAAACGGGCGATGAGGTCATCGCCGAAAGCTGTTTGCCGATTCATCGCTGACGTGACGGCCACTTCTTCGCCGGTGTTGAGGTCAACTAGATAAACGACGACCGTCGTCGAGCCGATGTCAATCGCGACGCCGTAATGCTGCTGTGCCGTGTTGCCGCTTTCGATGCGCGTGACTTCACGCCCGGCGACAGTGATGGTCATCCCTGCTTTGTCGCGGATGAAAGCGGGCAGTTGCTGCAACCAAGGCAACGGTATCGCGACACTTTGAAACCAACGCGGCAAGCCATGTTTGACGGCATCCCAATCGGCGATGCCGTCGCGTTGTCGCGGATTGACATAAGGGATGTGAATCTTAATCACATTCGGGCGCAACTGCACGGCGCGGTCAACCCCATCGTGTAAGATTTGCACCTGCATCTTGCCACCGGCGGGTGGCACATGCACGCGCATATCCTCGTGCGCTTCGACTTGGCACGACAAGCGATAGCCGGCATCAACCTCGCCGCCGCTCAGATGGACATAATCAATCGGTTTCGCGGGGGGCAAGCCGCTTTCAAAGCGGACTTTGCATTTGCCACAACTGCCATTGCCGCCACACACGGTATCGACCTCAACGCCGACGGCTAACGCGACTTCAAAGAGCGTCTCGCCGATGGGGACATCGAATGTTTGCCCGGCGGGTTGAAATGTCACGCGGACGGTATCGACCTGTCCGGTGGTTTCGTCCGGTTGTGCGTCAATCATGCACGCTACTCCTGTGGACGAGGCGGCGGTGGACTCGCAACCGGATAGCTCATGGCGCTGTAACCGTCATGCGTCATCGCCGTGACGGGCTGTTCGCGGTCTTCCATAATGGCGACGAGGCGTCGTTCGAGGTCGCCGTAACCGACATGCTTGACGATTAACTTGAGGTCGAGCCACTCGGCGATTTCGTGTGCTTTATCGACCAACGCGCTGTCTTCTTCTTGGCTGTAATACACCAATTGCTTGTAATGCTTGAACAGCAAATCTTTCAACTTGGGATGTTGGTCAATTTTCAAACCCTGCACGACGAGCGAGTCCCATGCGCGGATGAGAAAATCGGTCAGGATGTATGTGCCGGGTTCTTCTTTCAGGGTCTCGGCAAAGTCCGCGCCGCCGTACATCTCGTAACAATGCGGCCCCAACGGGCGCACCGCGTCGTATTGTTCGAGGATGCCGTCGAGGTCAAACGCGCCGCAATGCCCATATACAACGACTCGTCGCTCATACGCATCATCGTCAGTCGCTTGCAAACGCGCCTCGACCGCCGCGCCGATTTTCGACGGCGTGACATGCAATTTGGCATCAATCGCTTGAAAGTCGGCATCCCAACCGTGCTTCTTGATAATCGTCCGCACCTCACGACCGAGCGCCGCACAGGCGATGAATAATGTCTTTCCCATTTGAGCTTCCCGTCAATAAATTTACACCTTAATCATCCTCAGCCGGTGGACGCAGCAGCGCCGTCAGTGGATTGTCTTTCAATTTCGGGCGGATGCGTTGCTGCCGGGCGGTGTAGGTAATCGCCGCATCGACCATCGCCATCGCCGGGACAATCTCCGGTTGTTTGATGCCGTACATGAAATAATCCGCGCCCATCATCATGATGCTCGTTGCAAGGCTGACTTTCGCCGCCGTGTAACCGAGCTTGCCGAATTTCTTGCGCCCATGAATCCAACGGTCACGGACGATGTGCGTTGGCGAGCAACCCGCCGGATAGCCATATTTATTCTTCAACATCCAAATCACTTTGGCACACGGGCCGGGTTCGACGAGATCGAGCACGGCCGTATCCCAAATAAATTGGGTGAAACCGGCTTCTTGCGCGGTTTCCAAGACTGCATCGGCGATGTCGAACTTACCCTGAAACGTGGGCTTGTGCGCATTGTGCGTCATCACGATGGCGGTCTTCAAATCCAATTCCTTGAGCGCATCGATTTCTTTGGCGTTGGTTTCTGGCCCGATTGAATTATAGACGCAGCGCTCTTGCAAGCCCAACTCGACGACCTTGCGCGCCCCGGCCAAACGCACCGCCGGGGTCGTGCCATCGACATAAAACGGCAACCCCGTCGGCGCAATCCACTCGACATAATTTTCCATCGCTTTCGGGCTGCCGCCAATCATATCAATCACGAGGGGGACAGCCGCCATCGCGCACGTTTCGCGGATTGAGTCGACGACGGCATACGCTTTGTCGTGATCGAATTCACCGGCCTGCTCATCGAGTATCAACTTGTCGCCGAGATAAAAGATACTCGCGGCCAACACGGTTGGGTATTCGCCCGGCTGCCCGCCAAATATCACCCCACCGATGTCATACGCAATTTGTTCAGCTTCAAAGATAAACATGTGTTTCAGATTCTTTCATCAAAATGTAAGAAATTGCGTCACTACTCAGCATATCGGCATGAATCAACCGAATAGAAAACAAATTGAACCGCCAAGACGCCAAGGACGCCAAGATTTTCTGATGAAATCCTTTGCGGTCTTTGCCGCTTTGCGCCTTTGCGTTGAATCCTTTTGCTTTTCTACTCGCAAACAGGCTACCTGAGTAGTTACCGAAAAAGTCACATTTAAGGATATGTTTTTTTGTAAGGACACGACATGCCGTGTCCTTACACGTACCTTTGCGTTGTATTTTTTGCTTTCTTTTCGCTAAAGACACAACCTGAGCATGTAGGGGCGACCCGCCGCGTCGCCCCTACTAATCGTCCGAATTAAGCCGGTCGAGATCAATCGGATATTTGCCGAAATCTTCTAAGGCTTGCCGGAAGGCGTGGATATTTTCCGGCGGTGTGCCCATCGGAATCATATTCGGCACG
>RFIA01000107.1 GCA_003695675.1 Chloroflexota bacterium | reverse complement strand
ATGCCAACGCCCGGTCGCCATGTTGGTGACGATGCAGGCGGACGCATACGCGATGCCCACCTCTGCTGCGAG
The DNA here is from genome assembly GCA_003695675.1 of Chloroflexota bacterium. Taxonomy (GTDB): domain Bacteria; phylum Chloroflexota; class Anaerolineae; order Aggregatilineales; family Phototrophicaceae. Next base: position 13,345 of record RFIA01000107.1, on the reverse strand, counting down.
CCACACCTCCGGCGAAAGCGTCATGCCGACAACCGCCGCGCCACCCCATCCGTACATCGCGATTTCCGCCGCCGTTTCTAAGCGCGGCCCCTCGGTGCAGACATACGTCCCATGAGTCGCATACGTCAAATCAAGCATATCACAAGCAGCAATCAACGCCTCGCGCAATCTGTCATCGAACGGCTTCCCGGCAGGAGTCGCCGTCTCCGACAGATGGAATGATGTCGTGCGGGCGCGGGTCATGTCGAGCATGTCATCCGGCACGACGACCTGCCCGACTTGCAAACCCGGCGCAATCGCACCGACGCCGTTCCACGACAAGATGCCGTCTGCGCCGAGTTCGTGCGCGGCGACAATATTGGCGCGATGATTGACGAAGGCCGCCGATTGCTTGAGGCCATCTTCGCCATGCCGCGAACTGAACCATACGCTGACGTCATCGATGATGAGCTGCACAAACGGCGCAGACTGCCCGTATGGCGTCTCGATGACGCGGCGCTCACCGACTTGCGCGAAGTCTGCGAGATTGAGATGATAGGCGGCTGTCCCGCCGAAGATGACCTTCGTCAACGGTCGGTCTCCTCATAAAAGATGTGTAGTTGCTCGCGGGCGTGGATGTACATATTATGCTCGACACGCGCCAACAAATCCGGCGAGACGTGTCGCCACAAGTCATGCTGCATCTTTTGCGGCGAGTCGAGGATCGAGCGCAATTCTTGCGGTGTCTTCGCGACTCGTGTGCCGAGCACATGCAGCGTTTGGCTCTCGCCGTCGGGCGCGATTTGCAAGCCGATGAAGTTGCGCCAATCAACGAGTGTCGCATCATCCATGAAGGGCAACCACTCAGTTGGTGTTGCCGCACACAACGCAGGATACTGCCACGCTTCGAGCAAATCGTAATCGCGTTCATCCATGTAAATCAAGATGATGTGCAGCATCAAAAAGCGTTGATAACGATTGCTCCATTCGCCGTCAAAGAAATGTGGGCGGAACATCTGCAACGCCCACGTCTCATCGACCGACAGATGGGCGACATAACCGGCGATGAAGGCGCGATGCGCGGCGTCCAACGGCGTCTGCAATGTGGGGAAGCGACGCATCATTACGCGCCACGGGTGTTCGCTGATCGGTGCGTCATAACGATAAAAATGTGTCGCATCGCGCGACAAGCCAGAATTCACTCGCGCATCGGCGACGATACTGCCGAGTAAAAAGGCGCTGCGTTCGCTGATGAGACACGCTCGAATCGCTTCGGGGAGGGCTTCATCGCGCAGCAAACGTTGGGCAATTTCAAGATGGGTGAACGGTGTTGGCATAAAACGACTTTTGGCGACATAATGATTGAACGAACAAACTTATCATACTCGCATCTTGCATCAGACTCAACGGAAGGGATTGCCACAATGTCCACTCGTAGAATTTCCGTCATTTCGCTTTTTGTGCTGCTGTTGCTGGCGTCGCTGAATATGGTGCAGGCACAGCAGACGCCACAACACATCGTCGATGCGGCTGTGGCCGCCGCCAACAACGAGATTCCCGGTCTCGGACGACCGAATAGCTGGCAGCATACGGTGCTGCCCGCGACGAATAGCAGCACGCTCGGTTGCGAGATTGCCGTCGGCACAACGATGGATGTCACGGTGCTACCGTATCGCGTCGTGTTGCAATATCCGAATGCGAGTTATGTCGTCCATGTGTCGGACGATGGCAGCCGCGTACAAGTCTGCGACTTGCAATTTCCATCGCAAGGGGCGGGCGTGAGCGGTGGCGGTCAAGCGCCGCCTGTATCGACCGGCGATGATAGTGACACCGTACAGAATCCAACACCCGCCGATCTCATCGCAGCTTTCCCATGCCCGGCAGATTTCGCCGGTTACATGATTCCGCGCATTCAAATCGGCACGGCGACGGCGCAAGTTTCGCAAGGCGGCATCCCGAATCGCCTACGCGCCGAGCCGAATGTTGGCGCGGCGATTGTTGCGCAAGCACAACCCGGTCGGCACTTTGACCAAGTGTTAGCAGGCCCGGCGTGTAGTGATACCTTCGTGTGGTGGCTGGTTTCGATTGATGGCAATGTCGGTTGGACAGCCGAATCAGATGCCGGGTCGCAGGCGTACTTCCTCGAACCTTTGCCCGGTTTCGAAGCAGTGCCACCGCCCGCTGCCGCGAATAATGTCATCGTTGGCGGCGCGGTCATCACCAACAACAATCTCCTCAATCTGCAACGTGGGCAATCGCACGCCGCGCAATTCGCCCGTGACCTCGCGTGGTCGCCGGACGGCACGCGCATCGCTTTCTTGGGCGACGACGGCAGCGGTGATGGTCTCATCATCTTGCGAGCGCCGACACTCACCCCCGACCCGATGCAAAATGTCGTCAACAATGCGATTGCGCCCAACGATCTCACGCCGATCTCGGCCTTTGCCTTCAGCCCCGATGGCAATTCGCTCGCCATCGGCGGCGCAGACGGCAGCCTGCACCTCATAAATTTGGCGAGTGGGCAAATCACCACACTCATCAACCGCCATGAGCTGACCGTCCTCGCGCTCAACTTCAGCCCCGATGGGCGAATGCTAGCGTCGGTCGATGGCTTCTTTGAGTGTCATGAAGGCGGTTGCGGCGGCGCGGAGTCGACGCTATTGCTGACCGACATCAGCAGCTTGAATCTGGCAACAGGTCAAACACCGCTGCTGGCGAATCTGCGCTTCCCAGATACGATTTTTGAAGTTGAGTTCAGCGCAGACGGACAGTATTTCGCGGTCGCGGGCTTCACGGCGTTGTGGTCATACAATACCAATACGCGCGAACTCGTCTTTTTGCGGGCTGTCAATACGATGAACGGTTTTCCATTCCTAACGCCCGTGCCATCAGCATGGCCGGACGCCACGCCAACATTTGTCTATGCTGATGGCGGCGATGCGAGCTTCTTCAATCCGATGACGCAGGTTGTGAATACATTCATGGGCGAGCCGTCTGGCAACATTAGCGACATCATCTTCAATCCCGTGCCCGCGCCGGGAACGAATGTCGTGCTTTACGCTCGCCTGCTACAAAGTGACATCGCCCCGACGACGCTGACATTCTTCAGCCCGCAAGATTTCGGGCCGTTGTTGCAATTGCCGACGATTGGTGTTCGCGATGCAGCATTCAGCCCCGACGGACGCGCATTGGCTGTGTTGACCGACAGCGGTCTTGAGGTGTGGAGCGTACCCGCTTGAGCTGAGTGCCGTCAGATGTTCAAACAGCCGGCTAGCGAAATACCAAACCCACTGCACGTAGACATAGCAGTTCCTAAAGGGATTATTTCGGGGTATGCGATCCAATACAGCACCCTGAAGGATACTTAGCTTTGTGGCAGCCGGAAACCGCTTATAGAGTTCGGAAAATAATTTAAAAACCGCGAAGGCGCAAAGGACGCAAAGAGGTCATAAAGGTTGCACGATAATGAACACGTTGCCTGTTTTTCGTAGGGGCGGTTCGCGAATCGCCCCTACATGCACCGATTTTCTGATGTGTCGAGCTTTTCTTGGCGTTCTCGGTGTCTTGGCGGTTCACTATCATTTCATCCTGCTCGATTCATGCCTGTATGCTGAGTAGCTTTGGATGCTTGTATATGTAAGGACAAGTCTGAGACTTGTCCTTACCATGCGGTTCACTATCGTTTAATTTTCCGACGGGTTTGGCGCAAAAAGCGCTACGATTACTCTGCAACCACCTCATACGCCGTGCCGTCGATGACGACGATGACGCGGTCGCCGAGCGCGAAGTATGGCCCGATTTCGGGCATGGCGTCGAGCAGCGCGAAGTATTCATCGCTCAGGAAGACGATTTGCTCGGTCGTCATCGTGTCCGGCTCAAAGGTTGTGTCCGTCCACACACCATTTTGCAGGATGAAGGTTTTCTCGCCAACGGTTTCGATGACATTGTTCTGTCGCCGATTGCCATCGCGGGAGGGGACTTCATTGCCGAAGGCTTCCCCTTCTTCAGCCGGTTCGCTGAAAATGGCCGCGTCGTCATCACCGGCGAAACCGCCGCCGCCGACACCACCTGTTGATGGCAGTTGTGCGATCTGTGTCGGCTGTGGCAGCGGGGCGTTGGCTGCCGAGAAATCTGCCGCAATTTCAGCCGCATCGACCGCCGCGCCACCGACCGCATTTTGCGACAGCGAGCGTGCTTGCTGCTCAAAGTCTTCGAGCGCCGCAGCGCGTCCGGTCTGTGATAGAATATCGTCTTCTTCAATCAGAAAGCTCGTGTAGGGTGTGATGATGCCGTAGCGCACACTCAAGTTGACGACGCTGTCGACCAATTCGGGATTCTCGCCATTGAGTCGAATTTGATTGAGCAAATCGCCGATTTGCCGTGTTGCCCACAAGCGGGCGATGAACGGTTCGCCCCCGGCGCGTTCTGGGAAGCTAAAGCCATCGTATACGAAGGTTTGCGCTTCGCCATTGACCTCGCCGCTCAAACGCACGCTGATGTCATCGGCAGCGTCGGTGAAGCGCCCGACGACGGTCAATTGATTCCCTGCAAACAAATCGGTCATCTGCGCGGGGAACATTTGGCTGACTCGTGCGCCGTCGATTTCAAGTTCGACATTCGTCAACACCGGCGCGCTGACTTTGTTGTACAAACTCGCCACATCTTCGTCGATGCGTTCGCCGGGACGGACATACGTCGCGGCGCCAGAATGGTCACGCACGATGGCGTCGAGCAAGAATGTATCGACATCATCGCCGACGCCGAAAGTGAAGATGCGCACATTGTCGTCAGCAGCTTCGGCGACATTATTGAGAATCACATCCGTTTCGATTTCGCCTTCGGTGGCGACGCCGTCCGTCAAGAACAAGATGGTCGCCGTGCGGCTATCGTCGAGCATATCAAGCGCTGTCGTCAACGCGAGGTTGATGTCTGTGCCGCCGATGGCTTCGAGGCCGTTAATCCAATCGATGGCTTCTTGCGCGACCGCCGGGCTTTCTAGTCGATTGCTGAAGGTGCGGACGCCGGTGCTGAATGTCAACAGATTGAAACGGTCTTCGCTGTTGAGGTTATTGAGCACGAACGCCGCCGCTTCCCGCGCTTGATCCCATTTTTCGCCGAACATGCTGCCGGATTGGTCGAGGACGACAATCACGTCTTTGGGCAGCACTTGCTCTTCAGGGACTTCAATCGGCGGTTGCACGAGCAGCATGAAGAAACCACTCTCATCGGCACTCTCACGATACGACAGCAGGTTGACATTGATGGTTTCGCTGTCGATGCCGTAAAACAAACTGAAGTCGTTGTCCGGGATGATGTTGACGGCTTCAAAGCCGACACTGAAATGATTGGCATCTTCGCGGTTGATGGCGATGCTGTGGCTCGGCGAGTAAATATTGCTGATGGGTTCGTTGCTGTCCACCGAGACGTTGACGCTCAATTCTTCGGTGACGAGTGCCGCGAGACTGCGGGCGTTCAACGGGTAGACGTAATGCAGCAAGCCGTTGTCAACCTCGACGACATTCGAGTACCTGATTTGCACGCGACGCGACTCTTCCGGTGGAATCGGGAAGACATTGGCTTGAATCGCTTGTGTGCCGACATACTCCAACAACGCCGGGTCGCGATATTGGCGGACGATCTCGTTGTAAATCTCACGCGCTTCGTCGGCGGGCAAGATGCGGGCGTCAATCGCGACGCCATCAACCCACATCGTCAATTGGTCAACAGCAGCGCCACGCGGCAACGGAAACACGAATGTCCCTTCGGCGAGGAATTGGCTGTTATTCGTGAATTGCATATCGACATTCGTCTCGGCGATTTGATTGCTGATGTCCACATCGACACGATGATAATCAATCACGAGACCTTCGGGGTTGGTCTGCACCCGACCGGGACCGCACGGGCCGTCAACCGGGCACGGTGGCGGGACGATAATCTGCGCGGCAGATGTGCTGAGGCCGACCGCAAGCAGTAACAAGCCGACAAAAATAAACGGAATGGTGCGTTTCATGGTTATATCTCCTCGCATGATCTATCGATTGCGTTCTCTCTATAGACGTAGGAGATATGATTTTGGTTCCCGGTTATCGTCAGTTTAATCGGGGAAGTCCGGGACTTCAAAATACCGTGCGTCCCACACCCGCGCCGCTTCAGCGACTTCGCCCGGTTCGGCGAAAACGTCAATCGTGTACGACTCATAGGTACAATGATTGACATTATCGTCATAAACCGGATTGAAGACCATCAAATAATAATGATCGTACTGACCGGGCGCGATGAAGCCACTATGCCCCAACGGAAATTCAAAAACTTGGTTGTCGCGCACGCCGAGTCCCCAAATTTGCATTTGCCCGTCATCGCCGCCGAGTGTGACGCGATAAGTCATATCTTTGAGCGCGACTTCATAATAATTGGCCGCGAGTTCTTGAATACCTTCGCCGTCAAAACTCCAACGCCCTTCGGCTTCGATGCGATTCTCAATCCAGACGGTGTTGCCAAATAGCGGGGCGAGGTCGTAGTCGCGGGCGAGATTTTGCACACGATACCGCGCCAAGGCTTCCGGCACGGTGTCGCCACGTTGTTCGAGCGTTTTTTCTAACGCTGCAAACCCTTCAAAGTCAGCGATATTCGTCCAGATTTCGCGGACAATGTCCTCGCCATGATAATCGACGAGCGATTGAATGAATAACCAATCGCCATATCGATTGAGACCTTGCAGAGGGCCGGTCTCTGTCCCAAAGCAAATTTCGGGGAAATCATACAAATCATCAATATAGATCGACGCGCTCTCATCTTCGGGGAAGGTGACGGTTTCCATCCATGTCGAGGTCGCCTCGTAATACCAGCTATGCGGCTCATCGGAGTCGAAGCCGATTTGAATCCCATGATGAAATTCATGCGCGGCTGTCGAACGCATCAGACTTATTGGTGTGAAATTGGGATCATCAATTTCGCTGAAGTCGTTCTCGATGACGAAGAAACTTGTCGAACCGAACATCCCCGACGCCTCAGACGGGTCTTCCGGCGAACTCTGCGGGTCGGCATAACCGAGAATCCCGCCGGAGACATCATCGGCGAGGTCGGCGATGTAAACATCATAGCGCCCGTCGGCGCCGAGCGCGTCGTCCGCCGGTGGTGGCGGCCAGCCCATCTGCTCGACTTGTATCTGCCACACTTTTTCAACCGTGTCCGCGACACGCTGCGCATAGTCTTCGGTGGTGGCGTCTTCACCTTCAAGTGTGTAATGAATGCGAAAATGTTCGGTATCGATGATGATTTGCTCGCCGCTAAGCTCAATCCGTTCGAGGTCGGCGAGGGTGTTGACAAACTCGGCTTCGTCGCCGACGGTGATATTGAGGTCGAAAGTGCCGCTTGAATTGCTCAACTCATAGCGGCTGACAATCATCGTATACGTGCCGGTCATCTGCGCGGTAAATGTGACGGCAGAGCCGAGCGTTTCGGGATTGCGATCATCATTTTCGGCGATGATTGTGCCGGTCGGGTCTTCGACCTGCAGCACCGTGTCGAGCGAACCGCTTGTCGGAGTCACCACGGCGAGGACGGCCTGCCCTGCTTGCAAGTCGATGATGTAACGGCGACGCGGGCGCGCATCGTCGAGCACACCGCTAAACTCCTGCGCACCGCTTGCGCTCGCCAACAGCATGAGGACGAATCCAATAACCAGTATCCGATAAACCTGCATAAGCTCCCACTTGTTAACGCTTGACCGTGTATGACCGCATTATATACGATTTTGTGTAGAGAATGTGCAAAGAATCACTATCTGCTGTCCTGTGACAGTCTTGGAAGTATTCTCTTTATTAAAACCTTCATTTTCTTTGCGCTTATTGAAATTTTGCGGTCTAATAGCTTTTAATTTAGGAGAGATCTCATGCGAATGATCGTGCTTATTTGTCTGCTCTTGATGACGCCAATCGGCAGCGCTGCCCACGCGCAGGATGATTTCGATAGTGCAGCGTGTGTCAATCCGTTACGGATTGCGACGTGGAACATCGAAAATTTCAATGTGAGCCGGCTCGATGACAGCGACTCTGCCGATGCGCTCGTGGCGACATGGGCTGCAATCGATGCCGATATAGTTGCGTTGCAAGAAATCGGTTCGCAAGAGGCTATCGACTCCTTGTTGACGCTCGTCAATGCGATGACCGGACGCGATTATCAAGCGGTCTTGAGTTATCGCGGCGGCGGGTCGCAGAAGGTCGGCTTTGCGTGGGACAGCGAGACCGTCTCGCCGTTGACGGAAGCGGCACAAATCGACAGCTTACGTTTGCGCGGCACACGACTGCGTCCCGGTTTCACGATGGATTTTCGCTTCGGCGCGTATGACTTCACACTCGTCACCCTACACTTGAAAGCGACACAAGAAACCCCTTCGCAGCGCATCCGCGAAGCGCAGATGACATTGCTCGCGCAGTGGTTTGATGAGCGCCCCCCCGACGCCGACGAAGATGTCATCATTCTCGGCGATTACAACGATCTTCTCGATGCAGCGCCGTTGCAACCTATCAGCGAGATTTTCTTCTTCGCGACGAGTGAATTGCCCGACGATGCCGTGAGCTTCATCGGCGCAGAACATCGCAGCTTGATAGACCACATCGCGCTTTCGCCCGGAACAGGTGCGTCGGATGAATTTTGCAGCATCGTAGTCTTCGACCCGGCGCAGATTGATTTGACCGAAGCCGAATTTCAACAACTTGCCAGCGACCATCTGCCGCTTGTTGTCACCATGACGACGGCATCATGATGCAATATCTAGTGGCTTGCTAAACACAATCGCTCACCGTCATTCACTAATCGTTACAGGATAGTCCATGCCAAAACGCGAACAACTCCTCAATCAATTGAGCGCCGCAGAAGATTACGGCATTCTGTTGACCGCACAAATCGGGGGCGTCCCCAACGAATTGCAACTCATCGTCGGGACGGCAAAGTATGACAGCGAGGTGGAAGGTTTACGCCCGCAAAATCATTATATCATTCGGGCGCTCGGCGTCTTCGAGCACCAACTGCATCTCGGCGTTTTTGGGACACTCGCCTTCACGACCGAGCATCCCGTATTGCAGCATTACAATTATCCGCTCGTTGCCGTCGCCTTCGAGGGCAAGCCACAAAATGTGTATGAACTCATACTCGACATCACGCAAACTTATAGCAGCATCTTCGCCACATGGCGGCATCTCGTCGACGACATCAACCGCGCCGCGCCACTGACGACGCTGCTTGAGTCCGGCAAGGGCGTGCTCGGACAATTCCCGAAACCGGCGGCGGAACGATTGGCGAAAGTTTTCGCGCACCACAAGATACAGACGACCTTGCACGAGGAAGAAAATTTCGAGCGCGAAGACAAACACGGGCGCTCGAAAGAAGTGCAATTGCTGGCCATCGACAACGCCTACATCATCGCGCTCAGCTTCTCGGTCGAGGAGATGGGGAAAGTCTAGCGGGTCATACGATTCGCCCTATTTTACGCTTCAGAATGCGCCGCTTGCAAATCCCATGCGGCGAGTTCGGCGAAAAATTGATGCGCCGTCAGATCAAGATGAATCGGCGTCAGCGACGCATAGCCATTATGCACCGCCCACAAATCCGTCCCTTCTTCATCAATGAGGCCGCCCGGCTCCGGCCCGACAATGCGATAGATGTTGCCCTTCACTTCTAGTTCGTCGTTATAAATACGCACGCCCTGCCGTGTCAGCCGCAAGCCTTTGACGTCGCCATACGGCACATTCAAATTCAAAATTGTGAAGGGAGGCAAGCCTTTGCGCATCACTTTTTTGACGACTTTGACGGCGATAGCAGCGGCTGTGCGATAATCGTCTACGCTATCGTTTGGATCATATTCGCGGACACGCTGCGATACCGCCACCGCCGGGATACCTTGAATCGTCGCTTCGAGGGCGGCAGTCACGGTGCCGCTGTAGGTGATGTCTTGCCCCATATTGGCGCCGCGATTAACGCCGGAAACGACGACATTTGGCGGCCACTTTGTGATGCCCATCGCCGCCATCGCGATGCAGTCTGCTGGGGAGGCGCTAACGGTGACGGCTTTCGTGCCGTCGGCCATTTCCTTTTCGTGGACTTCAATGTCTTGGAAGAGCGTTTTCTTGTGCCCGACAGCACTTTGATTCTTAGCAGGGGCGACAACCTGTACCTCGCCGAGTTCGCGCATCGCCTGTGCTAGCGCGAGAATGCCCGGCGAGTCGTACCCGTCGTCGTTCGTCACCATGATGTACGCCATGTTGTTGTTCTCCATCCATGTTATGAAAATGTGGAATCGCAAAATATTCGGAAAATGATTTGAATTACAAAGGCGCGGAGCACACAGAGATTCTTTCTGCGTCTCGGCGCCTCTATAGTGCAGCATTTGAATTTAGCTCAACGGCGTCTGCTTGAACAACGACATCGTATTTATATGATGGCCTCGAGAAAAAGCACGCCTCAACCGGCGCGGAATAACACGAGCGTTTGACCGAATTTGATCGTATCGCCATCGCGCAGGGCGCGTCCGCGTTCGTGTACCTGTGTACCGTTGACGAAGGTGCCGTTGGCGCTGCCGAGATCATACACCACCCACGTATCGTCGACAAGCTGCATCCGCGCGTGGGGACGTGAAACGGAGGGATCTTGCAGGGCAATTTCCCATTGAGCATTTGTGGTCGCCCGGCCAATCGTCACTTTCTTCAACAATAGCGGGATGATATTGCCCTCTTGTGGCCCATTCGAGATGATGATTTTGCCGCCGCCGGTGTTGGCCGTCGCCGTGATGAGTGTGCCGTGTTCTTCGGCTTGCCGATGGTCTTCTTCCGTGACTGTCGATGAGAAAATCAAAATCGGCACAAACAAACGAATCTGATCGCCAGACGCGAGTGGAAATTCGTCCGTGATCGGCTCGTCGTTGACGAAAGTGCCATTCGAGCTGCCGAGATCGCTGATGACGAAGATGCCGTCGCGATAATTGATGACCGAATGTTGTCGCGAGACATGCTCTTCGGGAATGCAAATATCATTGCTCTTCAAACGGCCAATCGTCGCTGTCGCGCCCTCCGTCAGCACAAATTCGTGAATATCGCCGCTCGTCGGGTCTTGCCATGTTATTTTTGCAAGTGTCAAACGATGGGTGTCGAGATCAACCTCATCGCGATTCAAAGTCGGGTCGTCTGGATTCATTTTTTCCTACTGCCAAAAAATTTTCTTGCTGTGAGTAGTAGTATAGCACATCCACTCGTGCTTGAGTATCGTCTTACGATTGAATATTCGATGTCGCGTGGCAACACATCAACCGGGTAAGCACATCAAAACGCTTACTTACAAGCACCCGCGGACAAACGTCGCCCAATCGAGGCCGATGATTTGGTCAGCGATGGCCACGCGCAGGATGCCGTCGCTGCCGCGCTGCTGCCATTGATTGGCGAGACGGCTGCCATAAACCTGCACATTGTTGCACAAGCCGCCGTTGCTCGCACGCACGGCGACGATATGCCCGTGATTGCTCGTCAGCAGCAGAATATCGTCATAGAATGCGAGTTGCGTCCACCCGGTAACGGGCACAAACGGCACTTGCCACACATGCTGATTGGTCTCGTCATACAAGTGCAGCATCTCGCCGTCGAAAAGAAACAGCCGTCCGTCGAGCGTGCGCAGTATCGCGCCGGAGTCGCCGCCGGGCGGTGCATCTTCAATCGCAAGCGCCCATGTCCCGTTAGCGTCAATCGTCCACAAACCGCCGCGTGTATAGACGAGCAAATCGCCATTCATCGCCGTGTCGAGGCTTGCACCGGCGCGGAGCTGTGTGCGGTTGAGTAAGCGCCCGTCGAGCGAAATCGTCAGCAATTCGTTGCGTTCGGTCAACAAGCCGACCGTGCGCGCGGCGACATGACTGCGCAATAGCGGCGGGACGTTATCGAGTCGCCATTGTATCGTCTGCAAATCCGGCGCGAAGGCGACGAGCGCATCATCTGCCGTGCGCAGCAGCAGCGCCTCACCGGCAACAAGCGGCGGCCCATCGAGCGCGACATCGGTTTGCCAACTGCGTTCGATGCTGCCGTCGAGATTGACGAGTTGCATCCTACCCGACGCATCGATGATGACCGGCAAGCCATCAAGACCGATGACACCGACAGGGCGGGCATCGGGCGTGATGCGCCACAAAATACGGCCATCGGGCAAGACGCGCCGCACACGGCTGCCGTCAACGACGACGAGGCTGTTGTCGGCAAGAACGAAAGGTGCTGCTGCCGGGCCGCGCACATCAGATGTATCGACATGCCACTCGTGCGCCGGTTGCAACCACACTTGCCAATTGCGGATGAACCGACTCGGATGAATCCAACCGCGTTCGATGAGCATTTCGGGGAAGTAACCGCCGCCCGGCGCTGTGGGATTGTTGGTGCGAATCTCAAAATGCAGATGCGGCGCGGGGCGGGCATCGCCAATCGTCGCGATGACATCTCCGGCGTTGACACACGTCAGGCCGCGTGGGAAGGGGCGCGTATCGGTCTCGATGAGATGACCGTATTGGCTGTAGACGGTCGTGCCGTCGGGCATGATGTGTTCGAGGACAATCACGCCGCCGTCGCGCCCCCACCCCGTCGGCGACGAGAACGTCACGCGCCCGTTGGCAATCGCCCGCACCGGCTGCCCGAAGCTCATGCCGCGCCCGCCATACCAATCTTCGCCGGTATGAAAGCTGCCCTGATGTCGCGGACTCGGCGTGCCGAAATCATTGACGATGCGAAAGGTGTTGACATCGACCGGGAAGTTGATACGTTCAGCGACGCCGCATTGCCCGGCTTCCTGCGCATTAAGGGGAGCAAGGGATAATGATGATAACAAGACGAGCGCAATACCAATTAAAACGCTATTCGTAGGGGCATAGCACGCTATGCCCCTACATAAACAATTGAATCCAAATAAACTACGCAGACGCATCAAACTCATGATAGGATGGGCATCATTGTTTATCCAACAATTCTTTGAGCGCCGGCGAATGCTCGCGCAGCATCCGCAACGCGGTTTCACGATCCTTCACGACTCGGCCATTGGCGCGCAGCACCCGCCCGACGGTATCGAAGAAAATCCTGAATGATGTGTTCGATCCCAAAATGATGAAACTCAATCCCAAATTGGGGGGCGGATTGCTGAAAATATTGCGCGTCGCGCGGAAATCCCACGGCAGCTTGGTTTTCTCCCCTAGGGTGATGAGCAGATAGACATCGTGGGATTGTGCGCTGACGATATCGCTGATCTCGCCCCGCGCCGCACGCAGGTCGTCCACCGTAACCGCTCCATAATATTTGACTTCCAAAATGTGTGGCTCGATATACCAAAAAATTTCGTAAGGCATTTT
>RFIA01000106.1 GCA_003695675.1 Chloroflexota bacterium | reverse complement strand
GCCAAAGTCGATGTTGACGCCAATCCCGGCCTGAGCCAAACCTTCCGCATTCAGAGCATCCCGACGATTATGCTGCTCAAAGACCGGACGATTGTCTTCAGCCAACCGGGGGCGCTGCCGGAGCCGGCTTTCCGTCAGTTGCTCGACCAACTGATTGCGCTTGAAGTCCCGGCGGAAGAACAGGCCGACCCGGCGGAATAGAGGCGGCGCGATGAAAGCAATCCAGCAAGGGGCGGGGTATTCCGCCTCTTTTTGATTCCGCTACGACCGAGTCATCACAACCGTCCCCGCTTGGGTAATCGTCGCACAGCTAAAGGCCGTCCCATTGATGCCGACGAGTTCAGAGCCGATTTGTCGTGGGACACGCGGCGCATCTAACGCGCTCAAGAAATGAAAGACGCCCGTCCCTCGCAAGCAGACTTGCACCGGATTGTTGAAGACCGTGGCCGATGTGCCGTTGTCGAACAAACCGAAGACATCCACCGCATAAGTCACATCGCGGTCGACGAGTCCTTGAATGCCGATGGCGGCGGCTTCTTCAATCGTAATATCGAACTCGGCCAACACGCGGCAATACACATCGCCGCCGGTGACGCTGTTTTCGGGGATTGTAGCGCGGACAATTTGATTGGTCGAGCCATCGAGGTCGTTGCACAACGGCGCGATGGGCGGCGGCGCAAAATCGTTGTCGAATACTTTGGCTTCGACATCGACAAACAGCCCATCAAAACCGGGATCGCCACTGCTGAGATTGTGATTCAAATTGCTGGTATGCGTGCCCTCGACTAAAGCGTCATCAACCGCCGTGACGGTCACTTGCTGCGGCATATTCCAATTGGCGTTGGTAAAAGTCAATTGTCGCGGCGCGACGGTCGTCTGTGTGTCGGGACGAATGTTGATGATGACATCGGCCGACGGCGCAGACCCCAGCGTGACAGCATACGTGTCGGAGGTTTCGCCTTCTTCAAAGACTTCGATGTCGTTGCTGTCGTTGAAGGCGATGATGTTGACAATCGCTTCGTCATCGTCGCGAATGATACCGATTCCTTGACCATCTTTGATTTCGGCGACGCCGGTCGGATTGCTGAGGTTGATGAAGAAGCGTTCGCTATCGCCTTCGTCGATGCCGTCGCCGTTGATGGTGACAGTGACGATTTGCTCAAGCGGGTCGCCGGGATTGAAGGTGACGGTTTGTGGCGTACCGGCAGGAATCTCGACATAATCAGCCGGCGCCGTCGCCGTATCGTCTGCGGTCGAGACGTCAATCGTCACAGTTTCTTCAACATCGCGGGACAGCTTGACGGTGAAGTTCATATCCACCGTACCGGCGTCCCCTTCATTGAGCGAACGGTCATCAATCGAGAATTTGGCGACATCATCATCTTCGATGGTGGCGACACCAGGACTAGCGCCGACTTGCCCGTTGGTGATGGGGCCGAGCGTCACCGTGAAATTTTCGTCCGGTTCGGCAATTGCGTTATCGATGATGTCGAAGCGTATCCGACGCGAGTTGGTATTCCCCGCCGGGAAGACAACCGGGCTGGCTGTGATGATTGAGAAATCGTCCGGGCTGGTGGCTGTTCCCGGCGTAATGGTGAAGAAGACCGAAATGTCGAGCGCAAAGTCGGTGTTGCCAGAAAGTGTCAATGTGAATTGACCTTTGTTGTCCACACCTTCAGTGAAGGTCGGGTTATCCACATCGACGGTCGGGGCGGCGTCATCATTTTGAATCGTCGCCGTGACGGTTTCAGTCGCCATGCCGCCACTGAAGACCCCGCCGACAAGATTGCTGAATTCAACATCGAACGTTTCGTCGGCCTCGAATTTGCTATCGCCGATGACATCGATGTCAAAGGTCGTCATCGTGCTGCCCATCGGAATCGTGACCGAGACGAGGCCACTCGCGGTGTAATCGCCGTCGCCGGTGGTGGCCGTGCCATTCATCGTTTGATAATCGAGTGTGATGTCGCTCGGTGCGGCCATGCTGAGGTCAATCGTGAAGGTGAATGTCGTCGTCCCCGCGTCACCTTCAGCGACTGTGCCCGGCCCGGTGACAGTCACCGTGATGGGCGGGCCGAAATGCGCCGGTGCAAAAGCCTGCGCGTCGCCGGACGCTGAAATAGCAGTCAACAAAATCATCAATAACAGCAGCACAACCCATTTGTGGTTGGCGCGGATGGCGGATGATGCGTGCATGGTGTCTTCCCTCGTGCAAAGCAAGCATAATTTCGCGTATCAATGTACTGCATTGTGACGCCTCCGGCAACCGCTATCTATTGAATGGACGCTTCTGAGAGGTTGTCGCTGCTCCAAATCAACGTTGTGAGTCGCTGTTTTGAAGCGGATGTATGTAAATGAACCAATATACTGCCGCGACCATCACCGCGCCGCCGATGATATTGCCAATTGTGACCGGCACGAGATTATTCACCAACCCGGCGACATTGAGTGACGACCAGTCTGCTCCCATACCATCGGCGAAAGCGCTGTCAAAATCTTTGATGAATAACCCGATGGTGATGAAATACATATTTGCAATCGAGTGCTCGAAGCCCGCCGCCACGAATGCGGTTATGGGGAAAATAATCGCCATGATTTTGTCGGTGGTGCTGCGCGCACCGAGTGTCAACCACACGGCGAGGCACACCAGCGCATTACATAAAATGCCGAGTGCAACTGCTTCGACGAAACTGAGCTGCACTTTTGCATTCGCGATGGCGAGTGCTGTTTGCCCCACATCGCCGCCACCGAATGTATATTGCTTGGTGGCGAAGAGCAACAATGCCGTCGCCACCGCGCCGATGAAATTGCCGATGTAAACCAACACCCAATTGCGCAGCAGAGCCGTCGTGCTGATTTTGCGACTCGCCCACGCCATCACAATCAGATTGTTGCCGGTGAATAACTCGGCCCCGGCGATGACGACAAGTATCAGGCCGAGCGAAAAGACGAGGCCGGTCAACAAACGGGCTACACCGAATGAAAGATTGCCGCCCGACCCGGCTGCCACTGTCGTCGCGAAAATGGCGCCGAGCGCGATGAATGCCCCGGCCAAGATGCCCAATGCAAGTGTACGAGGTGTGTCGAGCGTCGCCTTGTTTACCCCGACATCCTCCGCCCGTCGAGCAATCTCCGGCGGTAGAAAAGCATCGATTTTGACGGGTTCAAGTGTGTTGGTCATGAGCGTCTCCTCTCGTGTTTTGGCTATATTTTATGGCAATTGACACCAAGATGCGCAATGTCAGATGACATACAGGTCACAGCAAAATGTCGTGACACAACAGGTTAGGCCAGCGATGAACATCGTCGATGACGACACCGAATACGAAACATATACGATTAATGATTTTGCTGAGCATCTAACATCATAATTGTCGTCTGAATCGCACCCCGCTATAATGACGCAATTGAGCCGAACTTTGTTGGGGGTAGGAATACATGATGCGGTTGATTCAGATTGGCGCGGGGAATATGGGCGCGTGGTGGATGCAGGTTATCGACGACTCGGACGATATTGAGCCTGCCGCTTTGATTGACATTGATTCTGCGCGTGCCGCGGCGCTCGTTCGCAAACACCGCAGCGACTCGATTGGCGTCTACAAAACGCTGTACGATGCGCTCAACCGTGTCCAAGCCGATGCCGTGCTCGATGTGTCGCCGCCACAATTTCGCCTCGCGCATATTCACGCCGCGCTCGACCGCAACATGCCGATCTTGATTGAAAAGCCGCTCGCCGCTTCAATGAACGATGCACGCGCTATCATGGATATGGTTAATGCGCATGACAGCCTCGTCGTGGTCGCGCAAAATTATCGCTATCATGTCCCGATTATGACGGTCAAGTCATTGCTTGATGCCGGTGAAATCGGTCGCTTGAGCAAAGTGACGGTCGAACATTATCGCGGCCTCAGTTTGTCCGGCTTTCATCAACAATTGGCCTATCCATTGTTGCAAGACATGTCGATACATCATCTCGATTTGATGCGCTTTTTCTTGGGCGCTGAACCACTTACAATCTTTGCCCGCAGTTGGAATCCACCGGGCAGCGCCTTCAATGGTGATGCGTCGGTCGCGGCGATATTCGACTTTCCCAATCATGTTGTAGTGACTTATGATGCGTCATGGTCATCGAACGGGCTTGAAACGTCATGGAATGGCAATTGGCGTTTTGAAGGCGAGGCGGGCGTCATCACGCTGCGAGATGATGTCGTCACAGTGCAAAAACGCACCGGCAAGATTAGCGGGCGCGATATTGTATTCGATGAGCCGCGAGTCATCGCCCCGGTCGCTGGGATGCCATCGGGTCAACATTATTTGCTGCGCGAATTTTACGAGGCGGTGCGGGGCAATGGCGTCCCGGCCACGATTGCGCAAGACAACATCCACTCTATTCGTATGGTCTTCAAAGTGATTGAGTCGATTAAGAGCGGCACAGTCGTCACCTTCGCAGAGTGAAACAGCAACAGCAAG
>RFIA01000105.1 GCA_003695675.1 Chloroflexota bacterium | reverse complement strand
TCAATGTGATATTCCCAGCGGATATGGTCGAGCAAGGCGGGGATGTAGACCTCAGCGCCGGTGAAGAACATGCGGCCATCGGGCGACGCGGGACTGACGACGAGCCAACTGCGTCGCGCCGCTTCTTCCGCCCAATACTTGAGACCCCAATCGACCATCTGCATCGTTTGGTCGCCGGGCGGCAACGCGAGTAATGCCGGGTACGTCCGCGTCACGTCGAAATCATCCGGCGTGACGAGCGCGTATTGCAGCGTCACGCCGTTGTCGAATGTCAGTTGTTGTTTTTGCACGGGCATCGAATGCGCTCCGAATTACATTACGCATCAGGATCATGAGTATAACGCAATTCGCCGCCGATGTAGAGCCTGACCACGTCGTCGTCATCGGTTAAACGCGGCGGGTGATGCCGGGGCAGAGCACGCCTGCCCCAACGAGTCGGATTGCTCATCACGACGTTTAGAAATCTTGGGCAATCTCATCGAAGACATTGCCAATCGCCGGGCCGAGCAAGGCGAGCACCACGACCGTCCCGACTGAGCCGAATAGCAGCGGCAGAATCACCGCTTCCTCGCCCTCCGCAGCAGTCGATGATAAACGCAGCAGCGTCGTGCCGTTCGGCGTCACCGTGCGCGTGAAAGCGATGGTGCCGCTGTTGTTGAGCGTGTCGATGAATTGCTCAATCACCTGCTCGGTGAGCGGGTCAACCGGTTGCTGCCGTGCAAACGCCGTTGACGGCACTGCATTGCTCTGTGGCGCTTCCAATTCGGTGATGATGTCCTCGAAGACATTGCCAATCGCCGGGCCGAGCAGCGCGAGGATGACGACGATGGGCACGGTCGTCCCGAATAAGACACCCGCGCCATCACCATAGACGACGACGCTTGGGTTTGGCAAGAAGTATTGCCGCGCCAATTGATAATCGGGATTGTCGAGCAAGGTGTTCTCACCGCTCAAGATATGCTCGGCAGCGGACACAGTGGACACGAAGAAAATGTCATCGCTGGCGCCGATGGCCGTTTCGAGCTTGAACGTCTCGGTCGGCGAAAGCGATGCCGAGGCGCTGATGACCGTCGAGTCGACACCACCGACGGCACGATTGACAACGCGGACATCCGGCTCGCCGGTTAATTCCGTCATCGCCATGTCGCCGAGAAATGCTGCGAAATCTTGTGCGGCAGCCGGGTCAGTCGCTTCGACAACCATGCCGAAATTGAAACGATTGTTGAGATCAACTCGTTCTTCCAATGCCGCCCGGATAATCGGCTCAATATCAAGCGAGAGAAACACACCATAATCGCCGGTCGTCCAATCAAGGATGTCATTTTGCAAATCGATGCCAATGTCGTCGAACGCCTGCTCCGCTTCGACCGCCGGGTCGGGGCCAAAGCCATCATCGACGCTACGGGCAAAACCGATGAAACTGTCGTACAAGCCCGTCAGATTGGTTGCGTGTATCATGAACGATGTGTCGCCGGGCATGAAGCGGGCGAAGTCCGGGTCAATGGGCGTGACGGGTTGTGCGCCCCCACGCGGGCCGGGCAGTTGCGCACTGTCGATGATGGAGACGCCATCTTGTGCTTCTGCGACGCCAATCGCAAGCGGCCCCGTGAATTCGGGCAGCACACCGAGCGGCTCTAAGGCTTGTGCCGCGCCGTCGATTTCAAAGATACCGGGCATATCGAAATAGAGCGCAGTTGAATATTGTCTTTCGGGCAGCGCGTTGAAAGCCGCATTGAAGCGGGGACTGTCGGCTAACGAGTTCAACACATTGATTTGCGGCACGCCATCGTTGATGTTGAAGAGCATGAGATGGTCATCGCTCACGCCGTAAGCATCGCTGCCGAAGGCGGGCACAAAGACAGTCATGTTCCCAGCTTGCCGTCGCTCATAATTGGAATCCAAGCCGATGGTATTTTGCAACAATGTTTCCGCCGTTTCGCGATTGCGAATTTCAATCAGCACATACGTATCGCGTGCTTGAGCCGTGAGCGGGTCAAAGCTGCCGACGCCAACGGCGGCTTGGTCGCCGAACATCGCGAACAATTCGTCAACCGTCAGGCCGGTGGGCAGCAGCGCTTCGTTGAGCGTATCACGGAGAGTCACCGGCGGGCCGAAAGGCGAACCGAGTGGTATACCGAGAGCCTCACTCTGTTCTTGCACAAACATTTCCAATTGGTCAATCAGGCTGGCATCCGGCAAAGGAATGGAGGCGTAAAAGAGTGTGTCTTCAACAAAAAATCGCGCCATCGAAGTCGCGTCACGTTCAGGCGTAGTTTCCTGAAGCACCGCGCCGACGCCGCCCAACGGCATCGCAATTATCGCGATCACAAGCACGAACGAAATCAAGCGAGTTAGCATGGCATCCCCCCATATCTCATAGTTGGCGTTCAGTATAACTTATAGGACTTATGGTTGACGACGATTCGGCAGGGACGCTTCGCGAACCGCCCCCGCTATACCTGCGTGTGGAAAATTCAGCCTCTGACGACATCGACCGACTCGTCCATCTCGAATCTTGAGCGTCTCTTGCCACACACCCCTTAAGCCGATGGGGTCAATGTGGGGGTCGGCGTGGTTGTGGCTGTTGGCACAGAACCCGTCACAATCTTGAGGGTGTATGCACCGCCGGAACGATTTTCCCAACTGCGCACCTCAATTGCATAGATGCCATCTTCCGGCAGCACCAAACCGTCGATGAGCGAATCGGTCGAATTCTCAATCGTCATATTGTCATCATTGAACGCAATTTCGTTGCCTGCTGAGTCGCGGACAGAGACCGTCGTGTCCAACAAACCACGTTCCAAACGTTCTTCGTTGGTGGTGCTGCGAGTCGCGGTGTTGTCGGCAATGACACTGATGCTGATGACATCGCCCGCGCTACCTTGATAGAACCAGACTTCGCCACCACCGATGGCAATTTCGCCACGATTATCGCCGAGTGTCGCCGGGTTCGCCACACTGACGGGCGTCGCGGTCGCGGTCGGCGGCGCGAATGTTGGGGTATGTGTTTGCGTGGGGGACGGTGTTGCCGTCGTCAGCCGCAGATTCGTCAATGTCAGCGCATAGTCGCCTGTGCCCAACGGGAAGTCGGGATGCGCATGAACTTCAATCGTGTAGGTGCCATTCGTGGGCAAGCTATAATCCGGCACCCATGTTTGTATCGTTGCTTCGTGTGCATGGAAAACAGTGGCATCCGCTTCTCGACCATCCGGCCCCAAAAGTGTCAAGGAATGATCGAAGAAACTCCCTTCATCATCAAGCACGATGCTCACCACATCGCCTGCTTCACCCTCGAATGTCCACGCATGACGTTCGCCTTCAGCGACGCTGCCGCGCACGGTTTGCCCCGCTTCGATTGTGCCGCGTTCAACCGTTTGGGCGGCTGCGGCCAACGGTGTGTTCGTCAATGGTGGGCGTGTTGGCGGGGGCAGTGTCGGCGAGGGTTCAAATGTTGCGAATGGCGTGTTGGACGGTATCGGAGTCGCCGTCGTCAGTGTCAGATTCGCAAATGTCAGCGCATAATCCCCCGTGACGAATGGGATGTCCGGATGCGCGTGAACCTCAATCGTGTAAGGGCCGCTCACGGGCAGATTGAACGCCGAAATAAATGACTGAATGGTAGCGCTATGCAAGTGGTCGATGAAGACATCGACTGGCGCACCGTCCGGCCCCACTAAAGTGAAGAAATGATCGAAGCCGCTGCCCTCGTCGTCAAGCGTGATGCTGATGGTGTCGCCGGCCACACCGTCAAATGTCCACGCATGACGTTCGCCTTCAGCAATGCTGCCGCGCACCGTTTGCCCGGCTTCGATTGCGCCGAATGCTATCGTATTTGATTGCGGCATTGCAAATGGGCTTGGTGTCGCCGAGATGGGTAGCGGCGCCCTTGTGATAATCATTGCAGTCGGCTCTAGCACAAGCTCATCCGTCACTTGGTCAACCAAAAAAAAGGCGGTAACGCCGACAAAAAAACTGACGAGTAACGCCAGTGGTAAACAACCTCTTGCCATGATATTCCCCCCTGCTGTTTTGTTATTTGCCGATTGGTCGATTGATGTTAGTTTTTATCATTTGTCATTTAAGTATAGACGATTATGGAAAGATTAGCGATTCTGCTGGGTATGTAAATTGTCATGTTGAATCACGTCGAATTATAGGAGGAGTCCCCCGTTTGTTGTTTTTTTCGCGATGTGTGGGTAACATCGCCGGTATGAACAGCGAGAACGAACTCAGCCCGACGATGCGCGGGTATCTGGCAGAAATTTATCGGCTGCAAGAGAATGCCGACCCGGACGAACCCTACGTCAGCACATCTGCATTGGCCGATGTCTTGTTCGTCAGCCCACCGGCGGTCAACCGTATGGTTGGCAAGCTCAAAGAGATGGGTTATTTGCATCATGAACCCTATCAAGGCATTTCGTTGACACAAGCTGGCAACAACGAGGCGCTGCTAGAACTGCGGCGGCATCGCATTATCGAAGCCTTCCTCGTCACCGTGATGAATTTCGGTTGGCACGAAGTTCATCACGAAGCGCATTTGATGAGCAGCGGCACGAGCGAAATCTTGTTGCAACGCATGTTGGAAATGGCTGGCCAGCCGACAACTTGCCCACACGGCGAACCGATTCCAGACGCAAACGGTGTCTTGCCCAAAATTCATGATGAACGGCTCAATAAAGCCGACATCGGGCAAGACCTACAAATCACCCGTGTGACAACCCGCGAACCCGACCGCTTAGAATATCTCGAAGCGCTCGGCCTGACACCCGGACGAAAAATTCATCTGTTGCACAAAGCGCCCTTCAACGGCCCGCTGCAACTCAAAATCGGCGACGAATTCCGCATCATCGGCGACAACCTCGCCCATTTGATTCGCGTAACCCCCGCTGAAAATCAGTGATATTGAACTGCGAAGACGCAAAGAGCGCCAAGAAAAACAAAAAGATTCAATCCGCAATATTTTCATGCCTTATGCGAGTAGGTTTTCATGGCTATCCCTTTCGCTTATAATTTAATTTAGGTGCCCTGCGATAAAATTGAAATTTGGCCGAGGCAAAATGGATGGACGGCACAAAGATCCGTTTGGTAAATTGGATACCGCCATTTAGCGATCCGATATTCAAAAGAAAATTCTTATGGAGTCTCATCGCGGTGGTGCTTGCCGGGATCGTGCATACCGGCGGCGTTATTGTGTTAATCGACCGGTTTCCCAACCCGGTGCGCCCATCGGATTTGATCCTCGACGCGATTGACCGCAATTTGATGTGGGTACAAGTCAGCAATATCGTCATCGTCACACAGGTCGCCCTGACGTTCTACGGGCTGTCGCGGGTACGCTACCAACATGGCCCGCGCTTGATCTTTTTGTTGGCGATGATGTATGTCATTCGTGGCGTGACGATTATACTCACACCGCTTGCGCAAACCGCACCGCCGGAACTCAGCTTCGGCGACCAAAGCATCATCTCGAAGTATATGTTTCAAGGCATGTTTTTCTCCGGGCATACCGGCAGCGCCTTCATTCAAGCGGCGATGATGCCCTCACGTAGGCTCAGGCAAGTGCAATATGGACTCTCAATTGTGCAGGTGACGGCCTTATTGCTCAGTCATTCGCATTATTCGATTGACATTTGGGGCGGGTTATTCGTGGCCTATTTCTTGCTGAATTTCAACTTCATGCGGCTTGTGCCGCCATCGCTGCGCCGTGCGAAATGGGCGCCATGGTACAGCGACGAGATCATCAACAACTATAGCCCACAATCGATTCCAGAACAGGTGACTGTATGACCGGCAAATATTACGAAGACCTCGAAGTCGGGCAAACCTTCAAACATACGACCGGGCGCACATTGACGGAGATGGACAACGTCCTCTTCAGCACATTGACGATGAATCCACAAGCGCTGCATCTCAATGAAGATTTCGCGCGGCAAACACAATTTGGGCAGCGCCTCGTCAATGGAATCTTCACACTTGGCGTCGTCGTCGGCCTCAGCGTGCAGGATATATCGCAGGGGACGATTGTCGCGAATTTAGGATATGAGCAGGTCTCGCATCCACGTCCGATGTTTCATGGCGACACCTTATATGCCGAAACCGAAGTCATCAGCAAGCGCGACAGCAAATCAAAACCGCATCTCGGCATCGTCACCCTCAAGCACATCGGACGCAATCAACACGGCGAGATTTGCATCGAAGTCACCCGGACGGCGTTATTTTTGAAGCGCGAACATCCCGCCCGATGAGGCCGCATTACGGTAACGGTTCGAGCCAATAAACATTCCCCGAACCTTCCGCCGTCCAACCCACTAACCCGTTGAAATTGACCTGCCACCATGCGAGACCTTCGCCACATTGCGGCCCGGCGAGAACGGTGAAGGGTTGCCCCGGCGGGATTTGGCCGATAGAAGCGCTGTTTGTTGTTGGTTCGCTGCGCACATTGTTCGGCGATGTATTCGGGATGACCTGCGCTTGTCTGTTGACGACGAGACGCGACTGCATAAAGCCGGGACACGTCACAACAAGCGGGGGCGGTGCTTGCCCGACGGGGAAGAGTCGCTGCGCATTTTCGCCCCCTTGCGTCGTCCACCCGACGAGACCGCCGACATCAACTTGCCACCACAATTGTCGCCCCACACACACCGGCCCGCCGACAGTCGCAAATTGACCGCCGGGCGGAATGCTCCCAATACTGATACGCGGCGGGTCGCCGAACAGATAAAGATTGTTCGGGTCGGTCGCTGTCGCATCGACTTGACCGGGCGCGTTGAGACTCAACGCCGGGGGCGTCGCACAATCGGCGCTCGGTGTGAAGATCGCACGCGGCACATTAGCCGGGATTTGCTCGAAGGGGCGAATACGCCACGCTGTCGGAAATTGTGCGAATGACGACACATTGCCCACCGGCACGGGCGTCGTCTGCCCGTTGTCCCACCGCAGCAACGCGCCTTCTGAAGATGGTGCGGCGTCGATATACATGAATTGTCCGGGAAGCGGCGTGGCAGAAAAACGACGATTGTCAAACGGCAGTTCGGGGGCAATCTCGAGGGGTATCGCTTGCGTGCCATCTGGCGAGATGCTCCACCACGACAGATTGTGATCAAACGCATTGACGGGTGAAGTCGCTGCTCCCATCAGCAATGATGATGCCTTTGGCGCGAGCGGCGTGAATAATTCAAGCATACCATTCGCTGGAAAAACACGCCCCGTCGCCGGGTCAACGAGATCAACCAACCCGCTGCGATAGACGATGGCGAGCAATTGCTGGCCGTCGGCTTCGGCCCAAACGAAATGGCGTGCGTCAGCAATTTCATCGAGGCCAACTTCAATAGAGCGCAGCCCACCACCCTCGTCAAAAATATGCAAGCGCGTGCCGAATCCTACCGGTTCACCGCCGGGCAAAAATGTAATTTCGAGATTGGCGATACCGCCCCCCCATTTGACTTCCGGCACATGAACCCCCACATCTTGGAAGCCCGTCGGGAAGTTGTCGGTGATGACCTGCGTCGTCCCCGTCGTCAGGTCATACGTCACGAGCCTGAAGATATATTCAGAGAACAACGCCTCTGTCCACGCGAGTTTGCTGCCATCCGGCGACCATGTCGGTCGTGAACGAGCGATGACATTTTCGGCAATACCGGCGTCAAATTGCGCATTCGGCGGTTGACCGGCAATCTCGCTGACGGTGCCGCTAGCGATGTCGAACAAGCGCACGTTGCTCGGCACATCGCCGAAAAAGATGCCCGGATCAAGATTGGCGTCGAGCACAAATTGCGCCGTCGATAAGAACGCAGCGTGTGTGCCATCGGGCGACATCACCGGCGCTTGATTGAAACCGCCGGATGTCATCGCTTGCAATTGATTCGATGTGGGCATTGTTTGGAACAACGTGCCTTTTTGTTGCACGATTAACGGCGGCGTGATGCCCTGTGCGAGGCTGTCCTGTGATTGTATCGGTACAACAACGAGTATGGTTAAAAGCAAGATGATGAAGCCGTGTTTCATTTTTGCACTCCTAATACGCTACATTTGTTATTATTGTAGACGCGCCATGTTAAGGATTGCAAACATAATCACAAGGTTTATGATCGTATTTCGGGCATACACTGTACAGAAGTTGCAAATCGTGGAGGAATCGCAGTGCCCACAAGAGGAAAATTACACGACTATCTACACACAATCCGGCAAAAAGAACGACTCACGGCGGAAGAAGCCGAGCACCTCCTCGCCATGTTAAACGAGCATCCTTGCGATGCGAATATCTACTTGACGGTCATCGATGTCGCGTGGCGCAATCGTTATCACAATGTCGGCTTTGAAGATTGGCAGATTTATTATGCGCAAGCCTGCGACAAAGCCGAGTCCTGTTGGTCGCCGCGGCAGCAAGCGCGTATCGACCTGTTGGCTTCTGCGTTGTATTTCAACGATGAGCAAGACGAACTCGCGGCAGCGACGGCGCAGCTCGCTTATCAAAACGACCCCGATAATCCCGGCATCATCCGCTATTATCTTGATCTCGCGATTCGTTTTCTCAGTCTTCCCGATAACGAACTCGATACCGTGACCGACCGTCTCGTCGTCCTCACATCGCCGGACGACGCCAACGAGCAGCATCAACTCGGTTGTTATTTTCAACGTCTGTGGGCGCTCACATCGATGACGCGGTTTCGCTATCATGCCGCCGCGTGTTATCAACGTGCGCTTGAACTCGGCCTGCACAAAAGTCTCGCCGCCGAAGCGCGGCAGGGTCTCGCGGCATTGAATATGCCGACAGAATAATTAAACCAGTGGTGGGCGGTTGTATAACCACCAAAACTCTTCGCGCGGATAGACAATTTGCAGCGCTTCCGGCCAGATGAAATCGGACGGCTTGACGAGCAAGCGCAATTGTCCGTCGGCTTGCTTGACATGCACCATCAGGTCGGCGCTGTAAATGTCGTAAGTTTCCATGGCGAGCAAAATCTCTTGCACGATGGTGCGGCGCGACGCTTCCGGCATATACGTCCCATGACAACTCGCCGGGTCTTCGCGACATTCGCGATAGTAATGGTCGATTTGCTTAAGGCGCGAGGTGGCCTCAGTAATTAATTTTTGCTCGTAATGCACACGCCATTTACGCCGCACTGCATCGTGAGTTTTCCGAATTTCTTTTAACGTCACCTTCTGCGATTTGTCGAGTTGGTCTTCGAGTACGGTCAAACGACGTTGTCGCAGCCATAACGCGCCGAGTGTCAGGCTGACTTGTCGCATCCGGCTGAAGAATCCACCGCCGAGACGCCCATAGAGCCGCTCTTCATAAACATACGGCTCAAGCGCAGCGACCATCGCCTTGGCTTCGTCGAGGTCGCGTTGTAATGAATACGTCCCTGCCATGAGTTACACCTCCTTCGCCTGCGAGAAGCGTACCCGATAGACGCGGCGTTGTCAAAGTGAAATGCAAACAAGACAAAATAACGAGACAACATATCGGCGTGAATCGACCGAACCGAATTGAAAAGACTCTGAGTAGGTGCCAAAAAATAACACACCCCGCGTATCGCTACACAGGGCGTGTTATAGGGGGGAAGGAAGGAGGAGCAAGTTTGCTCGTCTATTCAGGCAGAGTTTCGCCGTGCGCCTCTGCGGTGATAATTTCGTCTACAAATTCTTCGATGAAGAATTGCGGGAATTTGAGCACCCGCCGTACCGGACACTTCGCGGCGATTTGCATGATACGCTTCTTCTGCTGCTCATCTAATGGCCCGTGCAGCACAACCTTTTCGCGTATCTCGTGAACGAACGGCTCATTGCCGTCATAATCGGCATAATCTGCGCCATCGAAGCGTTCGATTGCGATTTCTATTTCGACATCTTCAAGCGGCCATTCCTTACGACGGGCATAGGCAATCGCCGTCATCGCCATGCACGACCCGATAGCACCGGCGAGAATTTCGGGCGGCATCGGGCCTGCGTTCTCGCCGCCACCGCTTTCCGGTTCATCGGCCACAATCGTATGATTGCGAATTTGAATCGTCGTTTTGTATGTGCCATTGTGTGTACGAACGTAGGCTTTTTCCATGCAAGGGTCTCGCAGTTTATGCCAGTCTTCTAGTTATAGACAACACGCAGTCCCGAAGCCTTACGCATCTGCCTATGAATTTACGAAATTCACGAGATCATTTTGATCGGTTGTCAGCGTGTCAAGAGAATTTAACGCGATTTAGGATAACGTGAGTTTTGCTTAAGCAATTTCTGCGAGATTGGGTAGGAATTTCGGCTCAAAATGTACAAATAGCTAGGTTGTGTTGACATTTCAGCGCTTGA
>RFIA01000104.1 GCA_003695675.1 Chloroflexota bacterium | reverse complement strand
TTCTTCAATGTGGGTGTGTTATAGCTTCATTTTGTAACGAAAAGCCGTCTAACTAGCGTTAATATTTTGTGAAATTTCTCGAAAGATAAACGAAAATTTCATGATTTAGGGGTCGAATCGCGCAAAGTATGTGCTTGCTGGAAATTTTTGATGCCAATTGCGTTGTTTCGTGTATAATTGTGGCAAGTATATCGTTAGAAAAACCTAAACTTGACTCGAAATTTTTTACCATTGGGAACGGGGGCTTATGTCCGACCGCGTATCAAATTATTCTGAAGAACCGGAAATTACGGGGGGCTGGCATGCGCCGAAAAGTGGTGGGGGCTGGCACATGCCAAAAGCGAGTGCCGCGTCGGAGGCCGTCTGGCGTAGGCCGACATTGCCCGCCAATGTCGGCGCAGAACCGGAAAGCGCCGGTGCGTGGCATTTACCCAAACCGGAAGACACGTCGATCCCAGCCGCAAGCGATGTCGCCGCTGGTGTCGACGAGGCGGTGGCGGATGTGCCGGACGTTGAAGCGGCTGAAGCCGAAGCGCCCGTTGCGAGCGATGCGCTCGGCATGTTGGACGGCGAATCGCTGCTCGGTGGCGATGGCGGTATCCTCTCATCGCTCGTTGGGCAAGTGAGCCTTGAAGCCGATGTTGAAATTGAGTCCGACGTGTCGGCGCTTGACGATGAACTCAGCGCTTTGGAACAGGCCGCGACCGACGAAATGGCCGCTGTTACGAGCGACGATGGTGCTGCTGCGACCGGTTTGACCGACGCCGAAAAAGCCATGTTGGGCGAAGCTGGTGAGTCCGCTGCTTCGACGATGGATGCAGCCGAGTATGCACGTCGCGCATTGGAAGAATTGGGCGATGTGGCGCCGGACGCCGACACAGGCGCGGTCGAAAGTAGTGACGCGGCGGAATATGCACGCCGAGCGTTGGAAGAATTGGGCGGTGCGGAGGCACAACCGTCACAACCACCGCAAACCGGTTACACTCCGGCGCTGAGCGGAGAAGCGAAAAAGTTCCGCGATGCCGAAGCCCGCATCGCCGCGTTGCGTGGGCAATTCTTGAGTGGTTTTCTGACGCGCGACCAATTCCAACAACGCCTGCGCGAAGAGATGGTGCTCGACGAAAATCAAGTCTGGTGGATGATGGGTGTCGAGTCCGACAAATGGTATCGCTTTGAAAATGATACATGGGTGCCGGACACCCCACCAGCGCTCGGTGTGGCACAAACCGATCCTGGCGATGAAATCTATTTGTATCCCGGCATGAAAAATCTGACCGACTCGCACGTCACCGAAGACACCTCGCCGGGCGAAGCGACGAGCGCAAGTGCTGGCAGTGTTGGGGCCGCTGGCTTGCCCGGCAGCACGAGCGATATGCCCCTGCCAGAGCCGCAGCCGGTCAACGACCCGTATGCGACGATTCCCGGACGTTACGCGACTGAGGACGAATTGCCCGGCGCAGGCGCCACTGTCCCCGGCGCGACGCAGCGCGGCAGCTTTTATGAAGACACCGTGCCGACCACGCCACCCATAGGCCCGGCTGGATATACGTCAATACCCGACCCGCGCCCAGCCGATTATGTACAAGATTTTGAAGCGCTCGACGCCGAAGGTGAATTTTACGGTCGTGCCCGGCGTGAGCAGAAACGCAGCACCGCACGAATCGCGATTATTGCGGCGGTGCTCGGTCTTGGCGGTCTGTTTCTGATTGCGGCGCTCGTGACCGGCATCATCATTCTGCGCTACAACAGCATCGTCAATGAATTTGAACCACAAATCGTAGCCTTGGCGAATTTTGAACAAGAATTTCATACTGTCACGATTGTAGACGGCGCGGGAAACGTCATCGCCCGCCTGACAAGCCCAGAAGGTGGCGACCGTATTCAGATTTCGCTTGAAGACATGTCGCCCTATCTGATTCACGCCGTCGTCTCAATCGAGAATGAACGCTTTTATCAAGACCCGGGTTGGGATCCAATCGCGATTGGACGTGCCTTCTTGCAAAATGCCGTTTCCGGCGAAATCGAATCGGGCGCGAGTACGATTACGCAACAGGTCGCCCGGCGTCTCGTCTTGCAAAACAGCGACATCTCGGCAGAGCGCAAAATTAACGAGATCATTGTCGCGCAAGAAATCGGCAGGCGTTATGACAAGAATTTCATTTTGCAACTCTATCTCAACGAGATTTTCTTCGGCAATCAATCGTTCGGCGTCGAAGCGGCGGCGAACTTCTACTTCAACAAATCTGCCCGCGATTTGAATCTGCCCGAATCGGCTATGCTTGCTGGGATCATTCAAAATCCGGCGCTCTATAATGTCGTCGATAACCGCCCAGACGCCGGGGTAAATAATCCGCGTCAGTTGACATTCGACCGGATGAATGTTGTTCTTGAGCAAATGGTCGATGTCGGCTGTCTGCAATTCCAACACGCGCCGTATCTCGATGCGCCGTTCTGCGTCACGCAAGAAGATATTGATCAGTCGCGAGAGCAAATCACGGATGTGGTGCTCAGAGAATATGAACCGCGTCAATTCAATGTGCAATTCCCGCACTTCGTCGATTTTGTCCGGCTGCAAATCGCCGAAACATTCGGCGAAACAGTGATGTTCCAACGCGGTTTCACGATACATACGACACTCAATCCGGAGATGCAGCAGTTTGCACAAAACGCGCTGAGCAATCGCGTCCTAGAATTGACGACTGCTAGGGTCAATACCGGCGCCATCATGATAACCGATCCCGCCACGGGCGCAATTCGCGCGATGGTCGGCAGCCCGGACTTCAACAACGAAGCCATCAACGGACAGTTCAACAATACGCTTGGTTGGAATCAACCCGGTTCGGCCATCAAACCCATCGTTTATACCGCAGCCTTTGAAGGCGTCGATAGAAATGGCAACGGTTTGATTGAGCTAGGCGAATATCTGACCCCCGCATCGATTCTGTGGGATGTGCCGACCAACTTCGGCGGCTTTATGCCGATCAATTTTGATCGCGAATTTCATGGCCCGGTTTCGGTGCGCAGTGCTTTGCAAAACAGCTACAATGTCCCGGCGGTCAAGGCGTATCAATTCATCGGTAATGAAAAGTTTCAAGACACAGCGCGTCGTATGGGATTGGGCTTTTTGGACGGAGCAGAATTCAATCTGACGACCGGCATCGGCTCAACCGATGTCCGCCTGTTCGATATGATGGAAGCCTACGGCACGATTGCCAATACAGGGACATTTGTGCCGCTTCGCGCGATTGAAAGCATCACCGATGTTGATGACAATCCGGTCGAACTGCCGCCTGAATTGCGGCCTGCACCACAACAAAATGCTATCGCGCCGCCGGTCGCCGCGTTGATGCAAAGCATCCTGACGGACAATGCGGCGCGGGCGCCCGAATTCGGCATCAACAATACGTTGATCATTCCCGGCTTTGGCAATCGTGTAGCGGCCAAAACCGGCACGTCCAACGATTCGCGCGATTTGTGGACGATGGGCTTCACGACAAATGTGGTCGTTGGTGTTTGGCTTGGCAATGTTGACAATAATCCCACCAGTGCGCAGGGTGGTTTCGCGGCGGCGTCGCCACTGTGGAATCAGGTCATGAGCCATGTCTTGCAACGGGTGTCGTCCCCGGCACCATTCCCTGGTGTAGCGGGCATTGTGCCGGGTACTGCGGCCTTTAACGTGTGCCAACCAACCGGCACACTGGACACACAGGACGACCCAAGCTGCCCCGGACCTGTTGTCAGCGAATTGTTTGTTGAAGGGCAACCGCCGCCACCGGCCAATCAAGGCTTTGTGCAAAATCTCACCGTTGATGCGTGGACGGGCAAACTCGCCAACGAATTCTGCCCAGACCACCCCATCGTGCGCACCTTCGCGGCTATCGACGACCAAGCTGCGGTCGCTTGGCTCAACACCAATGCTATCGGCCAACAAACAGCGATCAATTTGGGACTGCCTGTGCCGCTCGAATTCCCACCGACAGAGGCTTGCGCCGTCGGCGACCAACAACCGATTGTGTTGTTGAGCCAACCAACTGATGGGCAAACGATAGCAGATGTGCAAACGATCACAGGCGCGGTCTCTGCCCCGAATCTCGACCGTTACCAACTCGAAGTCGCGCCACTCGGCGCATCGAACAGCTTTGGTATCATCGTCGATGAAAATGGGCAGCCGCAGGGGCCATTCACGAGTCCACCAAGCGGCGCTGGAACCACGACACTCGGCAGATGGGACACGCGAACTGTCCCGAATGGCAGTTACATCCTGCGCCTTTCGATATTTTCGACCAATGGCGGCAATATCACCGAAACAGTCAACGTCGTTGTGCAAAATGCAGCGCCGACGGTAGCGCCACCACCGCCCACCGCGGTGCCACCACCGACGGCGATACCTTCTGGCGCGACGCCGCTTCCGTTCCAAGACCTTAATGCCACGCCGACACCAACTATTGATGTGTTTGGATAAGACTTGGTGGCAGCAACTTTCCTTGATGAGCAGCCTGTATTGAGCTGCTCATTTTTATTATCATTGTAGCTTGTGCTGCTTACGGCAAATAACGGATTGTAATGTTGATGCGACTGTCTGCTTTGTACTGGATATGGGTGCTTCCGATATTGTTATTCGCTGGGGGGATGACCGCGATGAAATTGGATGAGTTGGTCTTCAACGACGAAACATTGACGTATGCTCGCATCGGTTTCTTTGAAGACGAACGGCCTTTCACACCATTTGAAGTCATCGACAGCGTCGCCAACAAGAGTATTCGCCATGTGCCCTTATATTTTGTGATCACGTCGTTATGGGCGCGTCTCGTCGGCTTCGACCCGATTGTGCTGCGGGTGTTGTCGTGGTTTTGCGGTTTGCTGGCAATCGCGTGGACGTATCGACTCGGTCGTGATGTGATCGCGAAACAAGCTGGTCTCGCGGCGGCATTTTTGATCGCCGCCTCCGGTTATTTTCAATTTTATATGCACGAACTGCGCATGTACACCATGATGACGCTGCTGACCGCCATTGTGATGGGATTGTATTGGCAGATTGTACACACCCGTCATCAGCCGGGTTATCGTTTGTGGGTGGGGTTATTCGCGAGTATGGCGGCGTTGTTGTATACCCATTATTTTGGCCTCTTTGTGCTGCTCGGTATCGGTGTTTATCATGGGTTGGCTTTTCGTCGTATTCAACGATGGTGGTCGGTGAGTGCAGTCATGCTGGCCGCCGGGTTGAGCTTCGCCCCATGGTTGACGCACATCGGCAAGGCCATCAACAAACCGACGCCAGAGGATATTGTGACGACGGCAATGCCCGTTGACCGGCTGCTTTACAATTTGAGTTATCTTTTCAGCAATGGACTCATTCCTGTTTATGTCAGTTTATTGATTCTAGTTATTTATTTGGCCGTGGCGAAGAAACAACAACGGTTCTTCTATTTCCTCGTCGTTGGGCTTGTTGTGGTGTTGGCGATAGCAGTCAGCAATGAGTTTGTCAGCATTCTTCGGCGACATCGTATGCGTTATACGCTGATCTTATGGCCGATCATGGCGGCGGGGATTGGCGCCGGGCTGACGCAATTTTTTCGGCAACAGCGCCTGATTCTGCTTTTGCTGGCGGCTGGTTGGTTGATAGCTTCTTTCCAAATTATTCCGTCTCAAGACCTCAGTATATTTGAGAGTCGTTCAAAATGGTATTTTGATCGTTACCCCGATTTTGAACATCTCCTCGACATGTTCGACGCGCATCATCTCTCCGATTTCGACACGCCACTCATCACAGTGCATTATTCGGTGATCCCAAATGAGCAAACCTTGCAATATTATCAACAGGCGCTGGGGCGACCGTTATGGCATGTGACGGAACAAGCTGTCATTTCCGGCGATGGTCAGCGACAAGCAGCCATCAATCTTGAGCCGGGCGAATCATTTTGGCTGGCGTATTCGCCGCCGGTCAATCCACAACTGCTGCCCATCTACCAAGAGCAGTTGGCAGCCAATCATCACGCCTGCCACATGATCGAAGAAAGCGGCATTACACTCGAATATTACGCGCCGTCATCGCTGCCCTGCGAAGACATTCCCAAATTCAATTGAACGCGGTTTGAGGGTATAATGTATATAAATTAACATCAATTTTGGATAATAGACATCATGCAGCGTATGGTGTATTTATAAAATTGATTGAACCACAAAGAGCGCCAAGAGAGGGATACATTTCACATCCGGCTGTAACCGTATCAATTTCTGGAGGGAACGAGGGCCATCGTGCAGCAAGTTTCGAGTCAAACCACACGCGACACCATTATCACGCGCATCAAAGAAGAACGCGCTGGTGATTTGGATGAGCAGCTTCCGGTGTGGGCACGGCGTTCTAATCCGATTGTGCGACGGCATCTCGGCATTTATTGGAAGACGCTGCCGCCAGACATCAACCCCATCATCAAACTGTATCTCGTACAAGTGGTTATCATCTTGTTGACAGTACCGATACCGTTCCTCACCGACGCGATTATGCCGGTGATTACGGTTTCGGTTGTGCTGCTGCCGATGGCGCTGTTGTTGTATGCGCAGGTGCTGTTTTTGGTGAGTAGTCATAGCGTCATCACGGTGACGAACGAAATTCGCAACGACACGCTTGACGTCATGCGGATGACGCCGTATTCGATGCGCGAGTTGCTGCTGTCGAAAATTTCGGCGAGTGTTTGGCGACAAGCGGAAAATATCGGCCTGCTGATGTATGCCGTCACCTTGTTGATGATGCCGATACTCGTGATGCAATATGGCAGTATGTGGGACTTCAGAGAATATCTTGTCGAACCGCGTCTTGCCATCATCGCGGGCATGGCGGCGGCGATTGTGCGTATCGTACTCGAAACATTGATGGTCGCGGCGATGGCGGCGGCGGTCGGCGCGATGGTGCGTGTACGCAATATGGCGATTATCGTCGCCACGATTCCGGTTTTCTTCTACTTCCTCTTCATCAATCTGCTGCGCTTGCTGCCCTTGTCATGGCCGTTGCGAATGCTCGTTGAAATCGTTCTGCCGCTTGCATTGCCGGTCGTCATCATCTACGGGGCGTTGTACATCGCCGAACGCGCCATGACAGGCGAATAACCCCTTATACGATAGCAGCAAACATCGCGTTGCGTCACAGTCACACAGGATAAGTGTTGATCTCTTTTTCGCGTTCGCGCCAATCGGGAAGGTAGGCGTCCATCAGCGCTTTGAATTTCGGCCCATGATTGAGTTCGATCAGATGCGCGAGTTCATGCACGATGACGTATTCGGCGAGGCGGCGCGGCACATAACACAAGGCCGTATTCAAGGTGACATTATCGCGACTAGAGCACGACCCCCACTTGCGTGTCATCGCCCGCAATGTGATGCGCTTCGGTTGTACACCCATCCGCACCGCCCATTCGCGCACCATCGCTCGCAGCTCATCCGGCGTGGTGATTTCTTCACGCTGCGGCAAGGGGGGCAGGTCATCCAATTTCGCCAAGCCTTCTTCGATGAAGGCGCGGACGTCGTTGTGATCTTTGTGCAACCAATGCGGGATGAACACTTCTATCGCGTGGTATGTGCGACGCATCATCAGGCTTCTGCGTTTTTGCCGCCGCACTTTGACGGGCAGCCCTTGATATTCCATCACCGTGGTTGACTCGCGGCGTGATGCAGGGCGTCGGCGTTTTCTCGACGAGCGTTGCGCATTGAGCAGACGCTGTAATCGTTTCGAGAGGGGTCGTTTTGGCATAATACTCCGTATATGACAAGCGATGCAATCGATGTGTCGTACACGAGGATAATCACGAAAGGATCAACAATATAGCGCCGAGGACGATGAGCGCTGCACCGAACCATACCCGTATCGTGATGCGTTCGGTCGTTTGGTCGAGCACAAAGATGCCAAGTATGAACACGACCGGCACAGACAAACGCGACAACGCCAACACCGCCGCAATCGATGTCAAGTCGGTCGCCAACCAACGAGACCACGTCCCGATGGTGACGAACACACCGGCGATAATTTGCAGCAGCATCGTCTTGCGTGAGATGCTGCTGCCAACCCAACGCTGCCGCTGCCACAAAACGAGAACAGCATAAGGGATGACATTGACGGTCATACCAATCGCCACGCCGATAAGCGGCGATGGCAGCCCGACGAGGCCTTCGCGCACGAGTATCGGACTCATCGACCACGTCAACGCCGTCGCCAACGCAAACCATGGTATATCGACGAAGCGTCCTTGTTTGCTGGCGGCTGTTGCTTCGGATGTCGTGCTAACTTGTGACAAGATACACCCCCGCGACAATCAATATCACGCCGATGAGCGCCGGAATGCTGATGATTTCGCCGAGCACAATCACCGCACCGAGCGTCCCGAACAGTGGACTCGCGCCGATGAGGGCGCCAGTACGCGCCGCACCAATCTGCCGTTGGCTGAGGCTCAAAAACGTCCAGCCGCCGAAGAAATGAATGAAGCCCGCCGCCGCGAATAGCGCCACTGACTTCAACGGTGCGTGCCACAACAGCGACAAATCTTGTGTCAACGCAGCCGCAACCGATAAAATGATGGCGCTGATGAAGATCAACAAAAACGTACTGCGGTACGAGTCGATGCCGTCAAGCGCCTTGCGATTGATGACTTGAAAAACCCCGAACGCCAATCCCGAAATAATCGCCCATGCGATGCCTGCTGACATGGCGTCAATCCTGCTTGCCAGACTGTCGCATCCGGTCGGTTTCGATGCCAGCCATTTTTGCCAACACATCGAAAATAATCGCGAAGTCGTAATCACCGACACCCATGCCGCGCCCCGCCGTCAAATATTCGTTGGTAGCGGCGGTCGTCGGCAATGGCACATCGAGTTTCCGTCCCATTTCCAACGCCAACAGCAAATCCTTCTGCATCATCTGGCAGTCGAACCATGCCTCGCCTTCGGGATGTTGCAGCACGAACGGTCCGCGATACTTGACCATCGGCGACGCGATGACGCTG
Organism: Chloroflexota bacterium; assembly: GCA_003695675.1. Taxonomy (GTDB): domain Bacteria; phylum Chloroflexota; class Anaerolineae; order Aggregatilineales; family Phototrophicaceae. Next base: position 7,125 of record RFIA01000104.1, on the reverse strand, counting down.
GAGAGCAGCACTTCGACGGCCGTCTCGCGGGGGATACCGCTCTTCTCGGCCAGCAAGACCGCCTCGCTGAAGGCCAGCATCTGCACGGCGAGGCCGAGATTGGTCGCAATCTTCATGCTGACGGCGAGTCCGTTGGCCCCGACATGATGCACCGTCGGGCCGATGTCGCGCAAAATTGGGGCGGCGCGTTCAAACGCATCGGCATCGCCGCCGACCATAATCGACAGCTTGCCGGACTCAAGCGTGACGACACTGCCGGAAACCGGCGCGTCCAACATCTGCGCCCCGACAGCCTTGACTTGTTCGGCGAGGTCACGGCTGTAGTCTGGACTCATCGTGCTCATATCGATATACAATTTGCCGGGTGTCAACCCCGCGATGATGCCGTCGTCGCCTTGTGTGATCGCTGCGACAGCTTGCGTGTTCGTGACCATCGAGAAGGTGATGTCGGCACTTTCGGCGACAGCACGCGGCGAGTCCGCCCATTGCATCCCTGCTGCGATGAGCCAGTCCGCTTTTGCTTGTGTGCGATTCCAACCGGTGACGCTGTGTCCAGCGTCCAACAAGCGCTTGACCATGCGGCTGCCCATCACACCGAGTCCGACGTATCCCAAGTTTGCCATAATGAATTCTCCTTCGCAGATGAATATTGATAACTTGCCAAGAGACAAAGAACACCATCGCGCCGGGCGATAAACCACCCAGCTAGGCAGGGCAAGCCCCGTCAACGGGACTAAAGGCCGCTTCAACGGTCTTCCCTCACGTAGCCGGATTGCTTGAGCTTTCGGCGTTGTCTGCAAGTGTAACCGATTGTATGTGGAGCGCGATAACCACCGAAAACGGACTCTAGGCTTTCAGCTTGCGCGTGTCATAACCAAGATAAGCCGAGAAGCTGTCTGCCACATCTTTGAGTGTTTCCACAAGTTCGGGGATGCGGTCGAGCGTCATCCGAATCGATGGGCCAGAGATTCCGATTGTGCCGACGAGGGTGCCCTTATAGCCATAGACCGGCACTGCGAGACAACGCACGCCATCGAAATTTTCTTCATCGTCGAAGGCGTAACCCTGTTGGCGAACTTCGGCGAGATGTTGCTCGAGACGCTGCTTATCGACAATCGTCCGTTCGGTGCGATGTTCGAGTTCGTCGGGCAATGGTAAGTCATGATAGGCCAGCAAACATTTGCCAATCGCCGTACAATGCAGCAACATAAACCGCCCGACACCCGAATCAACGCGCAGCATCGCGGGCGACTCGACATCATCGATGATGACCGCCTGCCCATGTGTCACCACGCCAAGATGGGCTGCCTCGCCCGTCAGGTCAACAAGCTGTTGCAAAAACGGACGGGCTTGGTCGCGCAGGGGGATACGGTTGAGATAATCGCGGCACAGCATAATCACCTGTGCGCCGAGTTGGTATTTGCGTGAGCTGTCGTTTTGCTCAGCATAACCGTAATTGACCAAGGTTTGTACGAGACGCGAGGCGCTGCTTTTATCGACATCGAGATACTGCGCCAATTCAGTGATGCCGACACCGTCTTCGGCGGTTGCCAATTTATCAAGGATTTTGAGGCCGCGTGCCAACGATTGTATTTCAGCCAAGTGGACTTCTCCCAAATGTGAACGATGTGATCGATGCAATGTTGCTTATTATACAACATTTTTCGTTAAAGCCTATCATCAATCGTCCAATAACGAGCAAATATTCGCGCCACGGGCCGACCGCGTGCGTTCGATAATGGCGATAGCGTGCTGAAGATTGTATTCCACAATGCACCTCCTCTGTTCTAATCCGGTGGTATTGAAACATCGAGCATGACGCGAGAACAGTGTCACATAAAGCCAAAATTGGATTTTTTCGCTTTGCCTTCTTCGTGTCTTTGCGGTTTAATCTATTTTGATTTTCAAGGAAATAATCGGTACATGTCGGGGGCGGCGTGCCGCGTTGTCTTTGCATGAATAGAAAGGGATGAACATGGAACTCGACCGTGACCAATTACAGAAGCAGATTCACGAACTCTATGCCCGTGAGCACGCCGAACTCGGCGAACACGGGACATTGGAACATCTTGAGCGGGGCCGCGAATGGGACTTGTCCGGCACGTTGAGCGCGGGGGGTGTCGCCGTCTTCCCGCACGCCGGTGTACAAGATTGCGGTTATCAAATCGCGGCTTGTGTTCACGCGGCGTTGGACAGCGGCGCCGACCGCGTGATTGTCATCAGCGTCTTGCACGCCTTTAACGATACGATGGAGCGGGCGCGTCAGGCCGTCGCTGCCGGGGGCGACCCGGCAGAGTGGGATTTGTGGGGCATTCAAGGGCCGGGCATCGACGGGCGGCAAGAATGGCGTGGCGACCACGCCTTGATTAGTTGGCGACATTTCTGGAATGCTGAAATCAAACGGCGCGGCATTCCTGAACATAAAGTGCCCGAAATGATCGAACGTTATCCATATCTCGCCGGTGGCAAACCCGAAGCCCTACCGGGCATCGAGGCACTGCAAGAACTCGCCAAAGATGCCGTCATCGTCTCGACAGCCGATGCGTTTCATCACGGTATCGGCTACGGCACGCCGCCGGAAGAGGCCCTACAACCCGACGAAGCCGGTTTGCAACGCGCGAAAGAAGTCATCGAAGAAGGCATGGCGATTCTCGGACGCGGTGATTATTGGGGTTACAATCAACATTGCGTCGAAGCCAAAAGCGACGCCCGCGACGCCGGGCAGGTCTTCCGTTATTTGCGCGGCCCGATGACCGGGCGCGTCCTCGACATCACCTACACCGACTCGACGGCTTTGTATGATGCGCCACCGCCGACATGGGTCGCCGCGGCGCTGATGGAGTGGACGCTCGTCACAGATTAAAATCTCAGCGAAACAGCAAACCGCCAAATCGTACAAATCCACTCGTGTACACAGGCTCGCAGGAGCAGGTTTTCAACGATTATTCAATGATGACTCAATCATCATGCTTCACCAGATGTTAAACATCCGGTGTAACTGCTCAGGTGGTACGTTTGCAGATAGAAAAGCAAAACGATTCAACGCAAAGGCGCCGCAAAGCGGCAAAAACCGCGAAGGATTTTATCACAAAATCTCGGCGTTCTTGGCGTTTTGACGGTTTTTAAACTTTTGGGATTCCACAAAGGGACACAATACTGTACGGAGAAGGTAAAAAGATGGCAAATATGGCAAATAAGGAAGGGAGATGTCTTTGTCATACGCACGATTTGTCTTGATACTGCTCATACTATTGATCTTTGCCATAGCATCAGCACAAAATCCACAACCCGGCGCGGATGGAGTCGGCGACCCGTTGTTCCCCGAACTTGGCAATGGGGGGTACGATATACAGCATTATGCGCTCGACTTGACGTGGGATGACGAGACGGCGGTGCTGACGGGCGTCGCAACGATTGATGCCATCGCGACGCAAGACTTGAGCCGTTTCAACCTCGACTTGCGCGATATGACCGTCAAATCGGTTATCGTCAACGACGAAACTGCCGAATTCGCTCAGCAATCTCCCGAATTGATAATTACACCAGCAAATTTCTTGCCCAAAGCCGCCCCGTTCACGGTTGTCGTCCACTATCAAGGGGTGCCGAACGCCCTCATCGCCGGATTTGAAGGGTGGATTACGACGCGCGACGGCGTTTTCACAGCCAATGAACCGCGAGGCGCAGCGACGTGGTACCCGGCCAACGACCACCCGACCGACAAAGCGACCTTCTCATTTCGCATCACCGTGCCCGAACCGTTCATCGCGGCGGCCAACGGTCTGTTACAAGAGACTATCGACAATGGCGCGACGACAACTTTCGTGTGGGAAGCGCGTGACCCGATGGCAACGTATCTCGCCGCCGTTTATATTGGCGATTTCGTCGTACAGACCGCAACCGGGCCAGATGGCCTGCCGATTCGCAATTACTTCCCGCCCGATGACGCCGACCGCTTCGCCAAAGAAGCCGCCGTGACGTCGGCGATGATCGAATTTTTTGCCGAGCGTTTCGGGGCATATCCATTCGAGGCGTATGGGATCGTCGTCGTCGATGGCTTCAGTGGTGCGCTTGAAAATCAAACCTTGTCCGTCTTCAGCACATCGTTTGTCCGCGAGGCGGTTATCGCCCATGAATTGGCACATCAGTGGTTTGGCAACAACGTCAGCCCGGCAACATGGGAAGACATTTGGCTCAATGAAGGGTTCGCCACCTTCGCCGAAGATTTGTGGTTGGAACATGCCGGCAACCCCCAACGCCATTTGCCCTCTTACGACGCTGTGCGCACATTGCCACCGCCCGGCACACCGGGACAACGCATCTTCAACAGCAGTGTTTATCTGCGCGGCGGGTGGACGTTGCAAGCATTGCGGGTGCGAGTCGGCGATGATGTATTCTTCGAGATATTGCGCACATATCACGAACGTTTCGCGGGGGGTGTCGCGAGTACGGCTGATTTCATCGCCGTCGCCGAAGCAATCAGCGGCGAAAATTTGCGGGCCTTCTTTCAAGGATGGCTTTATGATGACGAACCGCCCCCCGTCCCGGAACTCGGTCTCGGATTGGAATAGATCATTTGTAACTGACGTGATGCAGGCTGTTACAAATCTTTTTGCATTTTTTGGTCGTCATCACCGTGCGACTCGTCAACAGCGCGATGGACGAGACCGTGATGCCACGCGAGGGCAGCGGCTTGTGTGCGGTCGGCGACGCCGAGTTTGTTGAGCACCGTGCTGACATAATTGCGCACGGTGCCTTCCGCGAGGAATAATTTCTCCGCGATGTCCGCGTTCGTCAGGCCGCGTGCGATATATTGCAAGACGACGAGTTCGCGTTCGCTCAGGTCAGCCGCAATCGATGTATCCGGCTTGACTTGCTGCCGGACGAGGGTCAACAATTTGTCGGCGACTGCCGGGTCGATGTGCGTCTGCCCTTCGACTGTGCCTTCAATCGCTGTAACGATGTCTTCGCCGCGCGAATCTTTGAGCAGATACCCCGACGCCCCGGCCCGAATCGCATCGAAGACCCACTCGTCGGCGTCATACGTCGTCAACACGAGGACATGCGTGCCCGGATATTGGTCACGGATGGCGCGGGTGGCGTGAATGCCGTTCATACCGGGCATCTTCAAATCCATCAACACGAGGTCGGGTGTCAATTTGCCGACGAGTTCAACCGCTTGGCTGCCCTCATGCGCGACGCCGACGACCTCAATTGTCGGCGCGGCGTTGAGTATCACGCGCAGCCCTTCGGTGACGACCACTTGGTCATCGACAATCAATACACGAATCATCAATTACCCCTCACCGTTAAACGCACGGTTGTGCCCTTGCCCGGTTCGCTCTCAACATCAAGATGTCCGTTGCACAACAACGCCCGCTCACGCATCCCCGTCAACCCGTAATGTCCATTTTGGGACGCCGTCTCGAGATCAAAACCGATGCCGTCGTCGCAAATTATCAAGCAGAGTTCGTCGCGGTTGCGCAGTAATGAGACGGTCATCGTCTGCGCATTGGCATGACGGATGGCGTTGTTGAAGGCTTCTTCGGTGATGCGATAAATGCTCTGCTCGACTTCGGCGTCAAGGTCGCCGAGATTGCTCGAAATCGTGAGGTCAATCTTCATCCCGCTGCGCTGCGCGACGGATTCGGTCAAATGACGAATCGCGAGCGCGAGACCGAGGTCTTCTAACGGGCTGGCACGCAAGGCTTGCAGGGCGCGGCGCACTTCTTGCAGGCCGCTGCGCGTCAAGTCCTGCGATTTGCGCAGGGTTTGCTTGGCGCCCGTCGGGTCGTTGTCGAGCTGTGCGTTGAGCGCTTCGAGTTGTACCGACACCGCGCTGAGGGTGTGGGCGAGTGTATCGTGCAATTCACGCGCCATGCGATTGCGTTCGTGGCTGACGGCCAATTGTTCAACCGTCGTCGCATATCGCGCCAGTTTAAGATTGCTCGCGGCCAACTCATCACGTTGTTTGCGCTGCCCGCGTATCAAACGCAGCACGAGAAATCCGATAATCGGGAAGACGAACACCCGCGCCGAAATATCTTGTAAGATGATATTCATCGGGGCGCCTCCGGCATCGACAAGCAGTAACCCAAGAAAGGCTTGCAGCGCCCCCGTGCCGAGTGTGAAGGCTAGCATCGTTTTGAAATTGTATTGCGCACTGACAATCAGCAACGGCACAAACAACAGAATGAACAAGTAGCCCTCTTCTTGAAAAACCATTTCCGACGGCGTGCCGATGTCGATTCGCCAGACCATGTTGAGCCACTGTTCCATGATGGCGCCCACCGAGACGACGAAGATACCGAATGGCAAATACAGTCGCCCCATCCGACGCCGCAGCCAGCCGATATATAGATACACCATCACGAAAGCTGCGTTGAGTGCGCCGAAAAATACAAGCGGCGTGACGCTTTCTTGCGGGTCGGTGATTTGTGCGAGTAGGGCGAGGCTCAACAACGCCAAACGAATCGCATTCGTCAGGCGGAAGATGGAGAGCAAACCGGGTTCAATTTGTGCGCGTTTCATAATTTACATCGTAGCATATTTCTCGCGCTGCGCCCATTGAGCCGCATCATATCGTGATGTGATTGGTGTCATATCGCGTGATGATAGATTGCATGATGCCCAATGATGTGGGTGACTTCAGAGAATTTGTGTCATGTCGTATGGTGATAACATATCAACAACGACACGAAGGGAGTACACATCATGTTGCCAGAATATCATCACACGACCGACACAGCCATCACATCAACCGGCGAGATGATGGCCGTCGCCCTCAATGACCCGCAGCAATGTCTCGATGAGACATTTGAGTACATCGTGGACAAATATCGCACGGAAGTCTATCGCTTGTGCCTTTATCATCTGCACGATGAACACGAAGCCGAAGACGCGACCCAAGAAACATTCTTGCGTGTTTATCGCAGCTTGCATCGTTATGACCCGGCGCGTTCGTTCAAAACATGGCTGATGACCATCGCGACCAATTATTGCACCGATTGTTTGCGGCGACAGTATCGGCACAATCATATTGCTCAGGTGCCGGTCTCGCCGACACTCGCCGCCGATGACCCCGACCCGGAGACCCACGTCCTGCGGCAAGACAATCGGCGGGCAGTG
>RFIA01000009.1 GCA_003695675.1 Chloroflexota bacterium | reverse complement strand
TCAGATGTGCGCATCAATTGGGAAGACCTGATGCGTTTCAAACGCACATTCACCGATTCGCCACCGGCACAAATCGAAAAGTCGTTGCAAAAGGCCGGGATCACCACATTGTATGGCGAAGCGCGGTTCGTCGATGAGACGAGCTTGCAATTGCATGGCGAGACATTGACCGGCAAGCACATCGTCATCGCGACCGGAGCTAGACCGCGCACGCTCGGCATTCCCGGCGAAGCATGGATGGCGACGAGCACCGACTTCTTGGAACTCGAACACCTGCCAGCACGCATCGTTTTCGTCGGCGGCGGTTATATCTCGTTTGAATTCGCCCACATCGCAGCCCGCGCCGGTGCGCGCGTCACCATCGTTCATCGCCATCAACGACCGCTTGAAAATTTCGATCCCGACCTCGTCGATGAATTGGTCGCAGCTTCATCAGAAATCGGCATCGAGATTTTGCTGGAAACAGAAGTCACCGCCATCGAAAAGAATGGGGCGCAGTTTGTCGTTCAAACGGGAACGGGCAGCGCTTTGGAAGCCGATCTCGTCGTGCATGGCGCGGGTCGCGTGCCAGAAATCGATGCGCTTGATCTGGATGCTGCCGGGATTGTCTATCATCAACGCGGTATTGTCGTCAATGAATATCTTCAGAGTGTATCGAACCCGGCTGTTTACGCCGCCGGAGACGCCGCGGCGACGGGCGGGATGCCGCTCACGCCGGTGGCCGTCACCGAAGCGCACGTCGTGGCGAGCAACCTCGTCAAGGGCAATCAACGCACGCCGGATTACACGGGCGTGCCGAGTGTCGTCTTCACGATACCGGCGTTGGCGAAAGCCGGTTTGACCGAAGATGAGGCGCGTCAGCAGGGGTTGGCCTTCAGCGTCAAGCATCAGCACACGGCGAATTGGTACTCAGCCCGCCGCACCAATGAGACCCATACGGCATTCAAAGTGTTGGTCGAAGATGAGACGGGGCGCATACTCGGCGCCCATTTGTTGAGCGGTCATGCGGGCGAGGTCATCAATATGTTTGCGTTGGCCATCCGGAACAATCTCACCGCATCCGAAATCAAGCGGACTGTTTTCGTCCACCCGGCAGAATCGTCTGACATCAGCTCGATGGTGTAATTGAATTCAATTTTCGGTTGAGCTGGTCTCATGACAATTTGTTCGATCAAACCGCGTCATATCGGGCAGCTTGCTTTTCATGAGAAATAGATGAGTAAGCTGCTTTTTGCATTTGACCTTCTAGCGACTGGAAATGGCACAATCATGCGAAAAGATTAACGATTAAGGAGACAAGAATGAGCGAGAACAAACATACCATCCAATTCAAGATTGAGGGCATGACCTGCGCAAGCTGTGCTTTTCATGCTCGCCGTGCGCTCGAGTCGATTGATGGCGTGAAGAGCGCACATATTGATAGCTGGCACAACGGAAATGCAGAGATCGAAGCGGCTTCAGACGATGTGGACACAGAGCAAATTTCGGAAGTCTTGACTGAAGTCGGCTATACGGCGATCTTTTAACGGTGTCGTCAATGTATATCAAATCGAAAATGTTTTCATCCAAGCGATTACTCACCGCAAGTATGATTGGCTTGATGGTAGCGGGTCTGGTCACAATAGGTGTCGTCTTTACGACTCATCGCCAATCATTGCCGCTATCAGCCACTTCAACAGAGTTGGGCGTAGTCGAACCGATATTATTGCCCGTGATCTCGACAGAAGATGCTGCCCCAACAGCACCTTCGGCATTTGCAGCATTTGAGGATGAAGCTGTCGCTCCCTCTACTCATTTCATCGGCGCTGTGCAAATTCCTAATGCGGAAAAATCCATAACAATCTTGTTAGCGGGCGTAGCCGGGTGTGCGAGTTGTGGCTTTGAGGCACAGAATATGTCGCGCTTGCAAGATGAATACAATTTGGAAGAGCTGCAATTTGTTTTTGTCGACATCTACAATTTTGGTGGCCCCGATCAACTAGCGTGGTATGCCAATGTCTTGGAAGCAACCAACCTGACATGGGCGATTGATGCCGATGGGTTATTCAAAGATGCGTATGGCGTTGATATTGATGCGACGTTGATCCTCAATGATTCGGGTGACATTTTGTATCGAGATGATACGGTAACGTCATACGAGACCCTGCGTGAGCAGATTGACCTGATATTGAATGTTTGATGTCCGCCGTTAAAGATAGGAGGGGAAAAGTATGACCGAAATCCAAGCCGTAACTTCAGCAACCAAACGGCAACGGAAAAGTCGACGGCAACGTCAACGACAGCAACGATTAAACGTCATCTTCGGCGTTGTCTCATTGCTAGCGGTGGTGGTGGTTGCGTATATTCTCATCAGCAATTTGTCAACGAGAGCCTCATCAAGCGGTGAAATCCTACCAACGTTCACGCGGACAGCGTTAGACGGTTCGACTGTCACATCTCCCGATCCAGATCGACAGGCGACGGTTGTCTTTGCGATGGCGTACTGGTGTGGCACCTGCCTGCCGGAATCGCGAGCATTAGTACAACTGCAACAGGAATTTGGCGATGCGGTGCGAATCATCATGGTCGATATCGATCCTTCCAGCACGCCTGCATTGCTACGCGATTTTATGAATGTTGTTGGCCCGGGTGCCGAAAATCTGAGTTGGGTTTTCGATGCTGAAGGCATATTGCCGCCGCTTAGCCGTAGTTATAACTTGCAATTGTTGGACGCGACAGTGATCGTTGATAACGAAGGACGCGAGGTGTTTCGTGACGGGCGACCGACATCGTATGACACACTACGGGACGCATTGGAGGAGGTCATCGAATTATGAACCCTGCGACATTAGCATTTGCCTTTTCAGCAGGGATGTTAGCTAGCGTCAACCCCTGTGGATTTGCGATGCTACCCGCTTTCATTTCGTATTATGTGAGCGGTGAGGATGAAGAAGAATTTCTTTATCTAAGATTGGCAAAAGCGCTGTGGTTCGGTTTGCTAGTCACAATGGGTTTTCTCGTCGTTTTTCTCATCAGTGGGGGCATCCTTTCAGCCGGTGGGCGCATTCTAATTTTGTACACGCCATTACTCGGTCTGGTCGTCGGGATTGCATTAGTCGCAGTTGGTTTACTCTATCTCTTTGACCACGCCCTGCCATTTACGCTGCCGATACCAGATTGGGATTTTAAGCAGCGTGGCCCGAAAGCGATGCTTCTGTATGGTGTTGCTTATGCGCTGGCTTCATTGAGTTGTACGATCCCCATTTTCCTGTCTGTGTTGGCGGGTGCGTTGGCATCTGGCAATATCGCCGATGGCATTGTTGTATTTGCTAGTTATGGTCTCGGTATGGGTGTCGTCATGACGACCGTCGCGATGGGGTCAGCGCTGTTTCAGGGGGCAGTCACAATGGGATTGCGCCGCGTACTCCCGCATGTGAAAACGATCAGTTCCGGAGCACTTGTGCTGGCAGGACTCTATCTGATTTACTATCAAATCGCCCTCAACCCATTTATCTCAGAATTTTGATCGGATGTTGAGATCAGCAGAGCATTGCTACAATGACTAATCATACCCATAGTTCAGGCTCTACAGAATCTTTCAAAGTGACACGGCATCGAATTGCGATCATCAGTCAGTGGCTGTTGACAATCCTCTTCTTGCTTGGCGTGGGTACCGTCTTCGGGATTGTCGTCATGCGCGTCAACATCACTGGCAACAATGCTTCGACGAGCGCATTCGTGCTCAGTGATGCCGAGTCATCGCTCACAAGAGAGACGGAAATCGATCTATCGCATGGGGTTGACGCAGCAACATCGCCCGGTATAACTGCTGACAACGAAACGAGAGGCTTTCTTGCCGAAACCGTGCCAGACCGTCCGGTTATTCGCATTCCGGCTTTTGAACCATTCAGCCTACCAACGACCAATGGCACCCCGGCTCACTTTCCCGACGATTTTGGCGAGGTGACCGTTTTGTTGGCCGCAACGGTAGGATGTCCATCCTGCGCTGCTGAAGGCAACTTTCTGTCGCAACTTATGACAGAATATGAAGGACGGGGATTGCGAGTTTTTATCGTCGATATTTTGCCGGGATCATCACTTGAATTTTTACGGATGTGGGTCAATGTGTCGGGTACAGAAAACCTGACATGGGCACTTGACGAAGACCGACACTTTAGCGACACCTTCAACATACAACTACTCGATACGACTATTGTTTATGACGCGAGTGGTCAACAAGTCTTTCGCGACGAATGGGTGACTAGCGAGGAGACTCTGCGCACTGCCGTGGAGCGTGCTTTTGCCAACAATACTGCCTAACAAGCTGACAATTTAGCATCAGAGAAGTACAGTTCACAGAATTATCATCAACTAACGAGGCAAATTAATGGGACAACGAAGAAAACGACGAAAAAGAAAATCGGGAAGGTTAACGCAAACAACAATGCCGAATGGCGGGACAAAAAACGAAACACCACATCACACGGCACCTAGCAATCACAGTACAACACTATCGCTCTCGAAACATGAGCTGAAGTACATTCCAATTATCACAGTTCTGCTTTCAGTTGCGCCGCTTGCGGCTGTTGTATCGGGTTTTGGGATTGGTTCGCTACGGGCATATTTTTTCTACTTGATTCTCCCGGCTTTTATTGCGTTCGGGGGTATCGTTCGGCACACAAAAAAAACGGGTCATCAGATGTTATATAACCGCTTGGTTGTCGGTATTCTCGCCGGAATCGCATTGACGATTGCGCTTGATGTCGTTCGCCTGACGGGATTCAATCTTGGTTATCTACCGGCTGACATGCCGCAGCGTTTTGGTCTCCAAATAATGGGGCTGATGCCGATGCGAGACCAACCTACAACAACTTCAACCGTTGTGGGTTATCTGTATCACTTCTTCAATGGTATCGCTTTTGCGGTGATCTACACAACAATCTTTGGCAGAATTCGATGGTGGGTGGGTGTACTCTACGCGGTGTTATTTGTCGAAGTTGGCATGATGACACTTCCGCCCATGTCGCAAATGACTGGATACTTCGGTCTCAATTTAGGACAGGGTATTTGGAATGGTGTCTTTTTGACAACGTTATTCGCCCATATCGCAATGGGGTTGGTTCTTGGCGGATTAGCACAACGTTTCGCACATGGCGGCCCCGTCTGGTGGAGATGGAAAATCGCAATCATTGAAAGAGCCGAAGTCGCGATGTAGAAAAATCAATCACGCTTCGTCGGTCGGATTATCGCTCGACAGCGACGGTTCGGTCGGGGCGCGGGAGTCGCGGTCGGTGATGCCCATGCCGGGGAACCATTCGTCCGGCAGTGCGCCGGTTTCGCGCGTGAGTACGAGTCCGCCGAGATCGCGTGCAATGATTTCGAGCATCTTTGGTTGCACCCACGTTACCGCGCCGACTTGTACCGCACGCGCCCCGGCCATCAGAAAATCGCGTGCATCATCCGGCGAGTGAATGCCGCCCGCGCCGATAATCGGCACATCGTGTATATCACGCGCAATCAGGCCGACGAAACGCAGCGCCATCGTCTTGACCGCCGGGCTATAGACGCGCCCGCCGATGAATCGGCCTGACAACGGGTCACGCGCTGTGCCACGCGGCGGCGCAGCGATGACCAACGCATCCGCACCCGCGTCCGCCACTGCCGAAGCAATGTGTACCGCATCGTGCAATGGCAGGCGCACAAGCACCGGCTTCTCGCTGCGCCCAACCGCCGCCCGTGTGAAGTCCGCCGCGTCTTGCCACGTGATTTCATCCGGCAAACCCAACTCAACCGCCTGAAGCGCCTCTTCGGCATCGATCATTTCGACGGCGCGTTCCACATCATCCGGTGTCGTGGCGACAAGATGCACGATCACCGGCACGGGGGACGCCGCCCACGTCTTGCGATACATTTTGATAATTTTGCTCAAGCCCGGATTCGGCAACCCGGTATGGACGAGAATACCGGCATCAAACGGCACGACTCGCGTGCCGGTCGCCGGTTGCCACGGCGCAAACGTCACCGGATTGGTGACAATCGCGCCGAGCTTCTCAATCTTGATGAGATCGCCATACACATCGCCGAAGCCGAATGTACCGGCTTGTGGCATCACCGGTGTGCTCACCATGAGTGGATTTTTACCCGGTCGGGTCAATTCAATCGGAGTCGTCATAGAACATAGCGCAAGCAACCCAGCAGCGTAAAGACCGAGTCAAACGCGCCCCCCTCATTTTTGAAAGCAAAAGATTCAGCGCAGATTGTCGGGGCGATCCATATGTCGCCCCGCGCCCCGCCCCAACGAATATGCAACTATTCAGCTATCCACGACCGGGTTTAGCAAGCGAAACCCCAACGAAAGGCGACTCCGTTGGGGCATAGCTTGCTATGCCCTCGTTATCATCAATGATTGCTGGTCTTTTGTGTCTGAGTGACGACTTCGTTTGTCGTTGGGGCGATGCATGCGTCGCCCCCTACAGACTGACCACTGCGAAATTCACGGATAGGTGAATAGATACACGAATATTGACCCGTTGGGGCAAGCGTACTCCTTGCGCATCAAGATAAGCCTCAATTGTTTTGAGACGCCCGTTTTTCGCATCAACCCCACCTCTCCGGCGGGCGGAGAGGGTGCCGGGGTTGGAAAGCATTCCCCCTTAAGTTGATGCCGGGCGGTAAACCACGCGACAAAACTTGTCACGATGATTGACTGTGATGATTCGTCGGCGCGGCAAAAATCATGCGGCCTGCTGGTCGATTGATGAGCTTTGTGACTTCGACTTCGATGGTGCGATCCATATATTTTTTGCCGGTTTCGATGACGACCATCGTGCCATCTTCGAGATACCCGACGCCTTGATCGTTTTCGCGCCCTTCTTGAATGACGTGAATGTGGAAATGCTCTCCGGGAATGTACACGGTGCGGACGGCATTCGCCAATGCATTCATGTTCAACACCGGCACGCCTTGTGCATCGGCGACGCGATTGAGATTGAAGTCATTCGTCACAAGCAGCGCGTTCATCTCTATGGCGAGAGCGGTCAGCTTTTCATCGACGGCTTGAATATCGTCGAAATCGTCATCAACAATCTTGAAGGGGATGTCCGGGTCATCTTTGAGGTCTTTGACAATATCGAGGCCGCGCCGCCCACGTTTGCGTCGTAGTGGGTCGGACGAGTCGGCGATTTGCTGCAACTCGTGCAAGACGAAGCGTGGGACAACGAGCGTGCCGCCGATGAAACCGGTCTGCGCGATTTCAAGAATGCGCCCGTCGATGAGCACGCTTGTGTCGAGGATCAGTTGTCGCCGCGCCCCCATCGCTAGAAATGCCGCGCTGCCGCGTTTCATACCAAAGCGCTCGCTGATGACGGTCATAATTTCTCGCGCCCGAATCATAAAAATCGTCATGCCGAGATAACCGGCCACCACCGATAACCCGGCGGGCACCCAATCGCCAAATGGCGCAGAAAGTAACGACAGTGGGTAGGCCATCAACAACGCCATCACCAAACCAATGGCGAGACCGATCAATGAGATGAACATCACATCAATTGGCATTTCGTTGATGCCGCGCCGGATGATACGAATCGGGCGCGTACTGAGGTAAGGGGTGACGATGAGGCCAAAGAGAAAACCAACGAGCGAAAAGATGATGATCGTGACATTCTCGGGGAAATCGGGGAAGGGCGCCAAATCGACACCCAAACGACTACCAAGTAAGGCAAATACAACCATCCCTACTAGACGAGCGGTAAAGTCAGCAGTCATTTTGTTGTACTCCTCGGTTTTACATGCCGGGGGTCTCGCGAATGACAGGGGCGAGAGCGCGACGGATGTCTGCCGCCGGTCATGTAACACCATAATAAATTTGGACGTTCGCGCAGCGTTGCACAGCGAAAAGTCAATGAAGTGAGCCGTGCATCAACAACATGAGCTACAACGAACACTACGTACAAAAAATTTAACACATCAGAATAATAGAGTCAATATGACGAACGTAAGTGTTTGTATAGAAACGAAAATCATGCGAGGTCTGCTCTTCGTTAGCTTGCGAATCGGTGTTATATTGATGGCCTTAAATAACAAGTGTCACTCTGAATCTTTTTTGCTTTCTTCTCGCAAACAGCTACAGGAATAGTGGCTTACAATCTTTGTGGATTGATACACTAGCTACAAATCGAGCACACGATGCGATTATTTTCTTGTTATTTATATCCTCGATGGGTTTTCTGGCGTCAAGCGCTGTGGGTTTTTGCATTGGCACTGTATGTCTTAGCGGGTACCTCGAATGTGCCCTTTCATGGCGATGAAGCCACACAAATTTTCATGAGCCGCGATTACGGTTACTTATTCATCAAAGATAATCCAAAATTGATCTTATATGACACCAAGACGCGACAACCGTATGAGCAGATTTTGCGCTTGATTAACGGCACGCTCAATAAATATTTGATCGGTTTGGCGTGGGATATGAGCGGTTACACCCTCGACGATGTGAATAAGCCGTGGATCTGGGTGTTCGATTTTGATTATAACCAACGCACCGGGCACATGCCGGAGCCGGCGCTGTTGACGACTTCGCGCTTGCCGTCGTCAATCTTTTTGGCGAGCAGTGTTGTCCTCATTTTCATGCTTGGCAAGAAAATCGGTGGTTCGACGACGGCTTATTTTGCCAGCTTGTATTATGTGCTCAACCCGGCTATTTTGCTTAATGGACGGCGTGCTATCATGGAAAGCACGCAGTTGTTTTTCAGCTTGTTGGTTGTGCTGTTGGGGATATGGCTGCTGCAAAATCGCTCGTGGCGGGCGGCGGTTTTGTTGGGGCTTGCGAGCGGGTTGGCGCTCGCCAGCAAACATTCAACCGCCTTCACCCTGATTGCGGTTTTCGGCGCTTACGGCGTTTACATGTTGCAAGATATTGTGCGCGGCGCAGCAGTGCAACGACGCAAACAGATTGCGCGGTTGCTCAATCGGTTTGCGCTCGCCGCGTTGACGACGGCTGGCGCTTTTTTGCTGCTGAACCCAGCGTGGTGGGGCGATCCCATCGAACGCGCCATCACCGTCTTCCAATTGCGCAGACTGCTCTTGACCATTCAATGGTTTCTTTCGCCGCTCAAATATCACAATTTCAAAGACAGCTTGGCCGGGTTCGTCGATCAAATCTTGTTCACCCGCCCGCAGTATTACGAAACAGCCGGATGGGGTGCGCACATCGGCAAGCAAATCAGCCGTTACGAAGCCTCGCCGTGGGACGGCGTCAGTATCGGCGGGTCGCCGTTTGCTGTGATGTTGTTCACGGGCATTTTGTTGATTGGGCTGCGGGCGCTGCTGCAAAACCGGCAAACGCATGGGATGCAGCGTTGGGTGTTCGGCTTGTGGTTTTTCATCATGCTTATGTTCGCGTTGTTCCTGATTCCGTTGGAATGGCAGCGTTATTATCTGCCACTGTACCCGATTGTCGGCCTGTTGTTCGGTCTTGGCATGGCACGCATCGTTGAGTGGCTGCGTTGGAGCGAGCTGATGACAACGATCTCGATGATTTCATATATGATGCTCTATGGGCGGGCGTATCGCCATTCGATTTTCCGGCGATGATGATTGCTTTTTCCATCGCAAATGTGGTATGCTCGTGCTGATAATATGGGCGTTCGCGCCCTTTCATTTAAGCGCTATAGTTAAACGTTTAATTATTTGAGGGTTTATTGCGATGATTGAGCAACGTACCCCATCTTTTTGGGCGAAACGCACAGTGATTTATGCGCTGTTGACATTCGCCGGTTTTTTGATGATCTTTCCGTTTTTGTTCATGCTGTTCACGTCGTTCAAATCATCGGATGATGTCTTTCGCTTTCCGCCGCGTTTGTTACCCTTCAGCAATATCACGCGCGAATATCAAGGCGAACAAGCGCCGCTCTATAATTTCGAGATCGACGGCGAGACTCGACAACTTGTGCTGACCGATGAAAAACGTCCGTTCGGCTTTTTCACGACGCCAGAGAAAATTAATGTAGACTCGCCGCGTGAAAGCGAGATCGTCTTGCGGGCGCCAATCGATGAAGTCGTTGATCTTGAGCAAGAAATCATCCTGACGGATGGCGCCGGTAACGAAGATGATTTTGATTTGTATGAGGTCGTGGTCGATGGCGAAGTACGGGAGATGGTGCTGACTTACCGGTCGTCGTTGGACAAATTCGTCGACCCCGATGACCCGTCGGTCGTGCGCTACGATGTCGCCCGGACAGCGAATCCCGTCGAGCAAATCGAATTTCACATCGACAATTACGATGAGGTCGTCAACCTCAACAATCTCAACCGGGCGCTGATTAACACGACACTCGTGACGGTCGGGGTGACAGCCGGGCAATTGTTCACGTCGATTCTCGGCGGTTACGCTTTTTCGCGCATTCAATTCAAAGGGCGCGACCAACTCTTCATGCTCTATCTCGGTTCGATTATGATCCCCTTTGTAGTGTTGATCGTGCCGATGTATCGTTTGATGCTCGAACTCGGGTGGCAGAATCATCTGGTGTCATTGGTTGTGCCGTGGATCTTCACGGCGTATGGCACCTTCTTGATGCGGCAATTCTTCATCACGATTCCGAGAGAGATTGAAGAAGCGGCCCTCCTCGACGGGTCGAGTCGTTGGCGCACGTTGTGGACGATATTCGTGCCGCTCAGCAAACCGGTGATTGCGACACAGACGATCTTCAGCTTTCTCTACGCATGGAACAGTTTCATCTGGCCGTTGTTGGTGATTAACACCGGCAACGAAGACAATCATGTGCTGACATTGGCCTTGATTACGTTGAGCAATATTGCTGCGGACGAGCCGAATTTGGTGATGACGGGGGCTGCGGTCGCGATTATACCGCCGATGATTATCTTCGTGCTCGCGCAGAAATACTTCATCGAGGGCGTTGCGACCTCGGGGCTGAAGGGATAAGAGCGATTATCCCAACACATGCCCCTCTTCGTGAGATACGGAGAGGGGTTTTTTATTTGTGAAGGCCCTAATCAAGCATAGCCGTCATGAGGCCATTCGCGTTATAGTAAGCGCATGACCATCAACACCCGACAACGCTTGCTCTATGTCGTCAATATCCCGCGCTTTTTCGTGACGCATCGCCTGCCACTTGCGCTTGCCGCGCATGAAGCCGGCTATGAGGTGCATATCGCCACGGCGGATGATGACGCAGAATATGTCGCGCAAATCAAAGCGACCGGGCTGCCATTTCATCCACTGCCGCTGGTGCAGCACAGCACGAACCCATTGCAAGAAGTGCGCACGATGTTCGCGATTTATCGTTTGTTCCGCAGGCTCAAGCCGGACGTGGTGCATCTCGTCAGTGCGAAGCCGATCATCTACGGCGGTATCGCGGCTCGTATCGCACGGCTTCCGGCGGTGGTCAGTTCGGTCAGCGGCTTGGGTTATGCTTTCGCCGATGGCTCGTCGCAGCATGGCTTGATGCGTGCGTTACTCAAGCAAACGTATAAACTCGCGCTCGGCAATCGCAGGCATCATATCATTTTTCAAAATCCTGACGATCAACAATTGTTCATCGGGGCAGGCATCAATCACCCAACACGGATGAAGCTGATACGCGGGTCGGGCGTCGATATGAACATATTCACGCCACAACCGGAAGCCGACGGCCAACCGGTGGTGCTCTTCGCCGGGCGCTTGATGTGGCAGAAAGGCGTCGGCGCTTTTGTCGAGATGGCGCAGCGCTTGAAAGGGCGGGCACGGTTCGTCATCGCCGGCTATGCAGAAGCGACGCATCCCGATACGGTTTCACTCGCGCAACTTCAGCAATGGCACGACGACGGCATCATCGAGTGGTGGGGGCGCCGCGACGATATGCCGCAGGTCTTTGCGCAAGCGCACATCGTCTGCTTGCCATCGACGTATGGCGAGGGCGTGCCGAAAGTGCTCATCGAAGCGGCGGCTTGTGCGCGTCCGGTCGTGACGACCGACACACCCGGTTGCCGCGAGATTGTGCGCCATGATGAAAATGGTCTGCTCGTCCCGCCGGGCGATGTCACAGCGTTGTCGGCTGCCGTCAGCAGATTGTTGGATGATGCAGCCCTGCGCCAACAGATGGGCAGTCGTGGACGCGAGATTGCACTACATGAGTTTTCGCTCGAATACGTCCTGCGGGAGACGTTGGCTTTTTATAGAACGATATATGGAAGGCAATAAACCGCAAAGGCGCAAAGAACGTAAAGGAAAAACAAACGAGCCTTCGGCATCAACTTAAGGGGGAATGCTTTCCAATCTCACCCCCCGGCCCCCTCTCTGCACGCGGAGAGACCTCACCTCCCGGCCCCCTCTCCGCACGCGGAGAGGGGGAGAAAAGGGCGAAACGGTCGCCGTGCAAGTCCCCTCCGTAGGGCAGTGTCTACGCGCGGTGACCGCTGTGTCTACGCGCGGTGGGGGTGGGGTTCGGCGTAAAAACGAGCCTCTCAAAACAATTGAGGCTTAATTTGATGCGCAAGGGGGGGTGCTGCCCGGCATGATCTTCACAACGACCGATAAAACGCCAAGGTCTTCTCAACCATCACCTCCGCCGTGAAGTACGTCTCCTGCCGGTCTTGCCCCATCAGACCGAGATGCTGTCGCAGCGCCCGGTCTTTGATGAGCACTTCGAGCACCTTCTGCATCGCGTCTACATCGCCCGGCGCCGTCAGATAACCGGTCTCGCCATTGAGGACGACCTCCGGTATCGCGCCGACATGGCTGGCGACAATCGGCAGCGCCTGCGACATCGCTTCGAGCAAGACTAGGCCGAACCCTTCCCACAAGCTCGGCATCATCAAGATGTCGAGTACGGCGAGAATGCGATACGGGTCGTCATACCAGCCGGTGAAAATCACACGGTCGGCCACAGCGAGCTTCTGCGCTTCGCTCTCCAATTTTTTACGCAAGGGGCCGTCGCCCGCAATCACCATGCGCACTTGTGGAAATTGCTCGGCAACGCGGGCGAAAGCGTGCAGCGCATAGATGATGCCCTTTTGCTCGGTCAAGCGCGACACCGTCCCGACGACGACATGCGCTTCATCGAGACTGAGCGCCTTGCGTTCTTCGGCACGCAGTTGCTGCCGCGTGTTGAAGTCCGGCGCACCGGCTTCGAGACCGTAATGAATCATTTCGATTTTATCGGGCTTGATGCTTTCGACATCTTCGCAAAAATGTGTCATCGCTTCAGAGATGGCGATCACGCGATGGGTCAGGCGGCGGATGACAGCATTAATCGGCTTGAAGAAACGGCTGCGACGAAAGGGGTCTTCGTTGTGTCGTGTGACGACGACCGCCGGCACACGCGCTAATCGTGCGGCGGGGACAGCATACACTTCGGCATGAATCAAATGGGCGTGAACAATGTCCGGTTTGAGTGCGCGAAAACGCGAGCGCAGTTGACGATACACGGTGAAGTCGATGTCGCGCTTGATGACGATGCGTTCAATCGGGATATGGCGTGCTTCTGCCGCTTCGACCATCTCCGGCATCAGATTCGATGGCTCGACGAGTATGATGAGCCGCGTTTCGACGTCGCGTTCACACAGGCCGCCGAGCAACGTCAACACGTGGCGCTCTGCCCCCGCGACCGATGTGACCTTGATGACATGGACAACACGCATTATCCCCCCTGTTGTTGATACCACCTCACGGTTTTTGCAAGCGCGTCATCGAATGTGATGACCGGTTCATAACCCAGATGTTCGCGGGCATGGTCGATGCTTGTGCGCGAATGTTTAATGTCGCCGGGACGCTCGGCGTCATGTTGTGGCGCGATGTTCGTGCCGAGCACGGCGTTAATCTTATCGACCAATGTCAACAATGAGATATTGCTGCCGCTTGCGATATTGAACACGCCCCCGGCGACATCATCTTTCGTCGCCGCGAGCATATTGGCATGAACAATGTTATCAATATACACAAAATCCCGCGACTGTTCACCATCACCAAAAATGACCGGCGGGCGACCGTCAATCATCAGCGTGATGAATTTGGGGATGACGGCGGCATAATGCGAGGTTGGGTCTTGGCGCGGGCCAAAGACGTTGAAGTAGCGCAGGCTGACCGTCTCGAGCTTGTACACTTCGGTGAAGACGCGACAATAATACTCGCCGACGAGCTTGCCGACTCCATACGGCGAAATTGGGGCGGGGAGCATGGTTTCAAGATTGACCGCGCCGTCTGTGTCGCCATAGGCCGCCGATGATGCCGCATAGACGACGCGCCGCACACCGGCATCTCGTGCCGCAAGCAGCACATTGAGCGTGCCATTGACGTTGTGCTGATGACTCGTGAGCGGGTCGTCGATACTATGGATGACAGAGGCGAGCGCAGCGTGATGAAAAACATACGTCGCATCTGCAAAAATCGGTTTGAGTGCGTCGAGGTCGGTGATGCTGACTTCGTGCAAGTCGAAGTCGCCGGTCAAATGCGCAAGATTGTCGCGCTTGCCGGTCGAGAAATTGTCGATGATGCGCACTTGGAAACCCTCGTCGAGCAAACGCTGCGCAAGATGCGACCCGATAAACCCTGCGCCGCCAGTGACAATTGCGATTGGTGTCATAACTGCGTGAACCTGTGCTGTTGAGAGAATATTGAGGCAAATTGTAGTAGGGGCACAACATGCTGTGCCCCTACCGAAGCAGTGTGCAATTCATCAACCTGCAATGTCGTCTCCTATCCACAACCTTTATGCGACCTGATACCGCCGTCGAATCCACATCATGACGATGAAGAGCAGACCGAGCAGAACAAGACTCGCAATGCCGAGACGCATGGCGAGATGCGCCGGGGTCTCGCTGAGGATAAGCGCGATGAGTCCGAAAAGACCACAGGCGCCATACAAGATGAACAGCGTTTGTCGTTGGCTGAAGCCGACGCTCATCAAGCGGTGCGATGTGTGATCTTTACCACCTTGCCCTGGCGAACGGCCTTCGATGAGGCGCGTGAAGACGACGAGGTGGATGTCGAAAATCGGCAACGCTAGCACAAGCACCGGAATCATCCACGTCACGCTGAGTGGTTGCGAGAATTCGAGCTTGATGCCGAGCACAGCCAAGACAAAGCCGAGCACAAGCGCCCCCATGTCCCCCATGAATGAGCTGGCCGGATTGAAGTTATAAATCAGGAAGCCGACCGCGCTGCCGAGTAAGGCCGCCGCTAAGCTGCTGACGAGCGAGAGTTCCTGTGTGATGGCGAGGATGAGAAAGAATCCCGCCGCGATACTCGTCAACCCGGCGGCGAGGCCGTCCATGTTGTCGAGAAAATTGACCGCGTTGGTGATCGTCAAAATCCACAAAATCGTCAGCGCATAATCCAACGGCGCAATGCGAAACAATTTGATGTGTATCCCGGCGACGATGAGCACGATTGCGGCGAACGCCATCGCCACAAGACGGGTGCGAATGCTGAGGCCGTAGCGGTCGTCCCACAAGCCAATGATGGCGAGAAAGGCCGCGCCGGACAGCACCGCGCCGAGTTCAACGAAATGCTGCGCCGGGCTGAAGAGCAGCAGCGTCATGGCGAAGGCGATATAAATCGCCAAGCCGCCCATCATCGGTTTATGGTCGCCATGAATTTTGCGCTGGTTCGGTTGGTCAACGATGCCAAAGCGCATCGCTAGCGCCCGCGAAAGCGGTGTCAACCCCAACGAAGCCGCAAAACCCACAACCAGTATCGGCACAAAAAGCATACGTCCCTCCTGACGCAGGAGTATACCGCACATCTCGCATAACGCTCAAGTGCGGCGATGCGGTGTCATTCGACCGTGAATATCAAATCCGACTAAAAGATCAAACTCAAACCGAGAAACAGCAAGATCACAAAGACGGCTTTGCGAAAACGCTGCGGTTCGATAAACCGGTCGAGGCTGAAGCCAATCGCGAGGCCGACGACACTGACCGGTATCGACAACAGATACATGCGCAAGACGAACGCGGTGTAATGCCCCTGCGCGAAATGACTGAAAATGACGCCCCAATTGAGCACAAAAAATATGAAACGCAGATTGCTCTTGAACTCGAACGGATGCCAATCTTGCGAGTTGCTATACATCACGAGCGGCGGCCCACCGACATTGTACGCGCCGTGTAATATGCCCGCCGCGACGCCCAATGTATAGGCCCAGCGATGTTGGGGCAACTGCGGCAGCGCCGGGCCGAATAAGCCGTAGAGCGCGTAACCCATCAGCAAAATGCCGAGTGTCGTCAAGACGAGTGTGCGCTCGACACCACTCGCCAGCAGCGAACCGAGTGGAATCGCGAGGAGGGCGGCCAGCAACAATCGCCAGATATGCCCGAAGTTGAATGAACGCCGATAACGCCACATCAAACCGACCCCTGACGTTTGCATCGTTAGGATGAACAACGGACTGGCGACTTCTGGGCCGACGAGTTGAATCAATATCGGCATGGCGACGAGTGCCGGGCCGAAGCCCGCCGCCGCTTGAACAAAAAATGCCAGCAGCAATGTGAGTTGTAAGAATATTTCCATGCGACGCCTGTATGATGACAGTGCATAACAATATGGAGGGCAAGCATATACGAGGGTTTGGATATTGGCGAGACCCGGTGATGCCACTAAACTATGAAAAGGTCGTCGTCATTCGTGAATTCATGTTCTACCTTAATTGCGCCAATCAGGATTGCTGTTCAATGTGTTTGCTGGAGCGGCATAGTACGACATCATACGACGTATATCGATGATATAAATGTCGGGTCTGCCCTCGCGTTGCGATTCATAGACGATATAGCTGCCATCTTTCGACCAATCGGGCGACCGATCATCGCCCGCGGCGTTCTGTGATATGTTGACGGCGTCACCACCTGTGGCTGCTATTAAATACAATTCTCCATTACCATCGCGCCATGACGTAAAGACCAGATAGTTGCCGTCCGGCGACCAAGCTGGCGAAGTATCCAAAGCCGGATGCTGGGTGAGATTGTGTAGATTATCACCATCGGCATCCATAACATAAATCTCAGGATTGCCGTCGCGCCACGAAACGAACGCGATGCGTTTGCCGTCGGGCGACCATACCGGCGACTCATCTGTGCTTTCGTGATGCGTCAAGCGAGTTTGCAAACCACGTGTGACATCTATAATATGAATGTCGAGGTTGCCGTGCTTCAGCCCAACGAAGGCGATTTGTTCACTGTATTCAATCGTGTGTCCTTGTAACCGTGCTAGCCCGATAAGCAACACAAAGACGAGTGTTAAGAGGAAGGCGAGGCCAAATGTAAAGCGCGTCATCAGCCGCATTGATGGTGAGCGCTCAGTCTTCATTTGTCTCTTCCGTATTGCTGGTATCATTGGCCGTTAAACCCCACACTCGAATCGTACCGTCTGTACTTGCGCTATATACTCTCGTCCCATCGGGGCTGAAAACGACCTTATTGATCGGCAAGAGATGGCCGTCAATCGTCCGCAGCAATGCGCCGGTCGCCACATCCCAGAATTTGATCGTCGAGTCGGCAGAGATGAGGTTATGTGTATTCTGTGTTCCTCCACCCGTCACCAACACCGTCCCGTCGGGGCTGAAAGCAAATGTTTGAACCCAATCACCATGAGCCTGTAACTGCATGATGGTTTCGCCGGTTGTCACATTCCATAGATGGATGACGCCGACCGAATCGCTGGCCGCCAATATTTCGCCGCTGGGATGAAAGATGACAGCGAGCGTGCTTGCTGCATCGGTGTCGAATTGTTGTTGCTCGACACCGGTGGCAGTGTCTCGCAAACGTATCGTGCCGTCGCTGCCGCTGGTGGCAATCAGTGTGCCGTCAGGGCTGAAGGCCGCTTCATGCCATACGCCATCATGCCCCGTCAAATCCATCACCGCATCGCCGGTTGCGACTTCCCACACGCGCCTAGGAACGTCACCCGACCTAACGGGCAAAGCCACGAGACGACCATCAGGACTAAAACTCGGCTCAAATGGGAGTCGGGGGCCTGTCCCAGTAGGGAAGATTGTAACGACTTCGCCCGTCACTACGTCCCACAATCGAGCAGATGAGTCGATGCCGACTGCTACCAAAAAACGACCATCGGGGCTAAATCGAACGCCCCATAAAGCGCCCGAATTGCCCGCAAGAATAGTACGCAACTGCCCATTGGTCGAATCCCATAACCGCACATCCATATCTGCCCCGACTGAAGCCAACAGCAAACCATCAGGGCTGATGTCGATTGAATGCACCGCGCCATGCCCAACGACGATGGGAATGGCGCTATATTGCGTCTGCGATTGTACGTCCCACAAGCGCAAGACTTCATCTTTTCCAATTGAGGCTAATCGTGTGCCATCAGGATTGAATGCGATATGTATAACATCATCGCTGTGCCCGACGAATTCGGTCTCCAGAAGGCCTGTATCGACACGCCATAAGCGAACGATGTCATCTTTACCAGCAGATGCAAGGTATCGACCATCGGGGCTAAATAAAACTTCGGTCACGCCCCCTTCATGCGTGCCCAGCTGGAATGAACGTTGGCCGGTAATGCGATTCCAATCCCATAATCGAACGACACCATCAGCATCGCCAGAGGCGATGAGGGTCGAATTCGGGCTAAAGGCGACACTTTCAACCGGGCTATCGTGTTCGTGTAACGTAGTGACTTCCACGCCGTTTGTTGCAGACCATACCCGTATTGTTGTATCCATGCTTCCGGTCGCGATCACATCTTGTACCGAGCTGGTCGCGATGGTCTTGATGAAATCGTCATGACCGACCAAAAGCGCTAACTCCTCGCCCGTGGTCACATCAAACACACGTGCTGTTGTTCCAAAATCGTTGTTGCCAACCATCGCACGGCCATCAGAACTGTACACCAATTGAGAGATGTTCCGACCGTCGAGTTCATGAACAAGCTCGCCCGTTTCAATGTCCCACAACCGGATAGAGCGAACGGTGCGTTGCAGGCTATTCGGCGCTGCGATGAAACCAACCGAAGCGACCACCAATCCATCAGGACTAAAAGACAAACTCATGGCTGTTTGTAAATAACTGCCCAAAAGTCGTGGCGAGTCTTCCAGATTATTGGCGTCAAATTGCCACACCGTTCCATTAAAACTACTCAGCACCAAACTATTGCCATCCGGCGACCACGCCATATCCGTGATCGCGCCATAGCCGCCGAATATCGACAATTCGCGAATATCACCCGCTGTCTCAGGCGTGATGAAACCGAGCGTGCGAATCAAATCAGCACCGTCGGTTGCGACGGTCGTCATCTCAGCCAATTTGCGATTGTCGAATTGCCCGGTCAAGGTCAAGGGCAGTCTGACGGATTTGCCGGTTGCCGGTAGCACACGTCCATCTAGCAGAGCCAACGGCGCGGATTGTGTCCCGGTCAACAGCACTTGCGCCGTCAAGACATCATCTTCTATCGTCGCTTCTTCAATTTGCAGCGAGAGGTCGGGCATCGCCGCTCGTAAATTTGTAATTAACAGACCGACATCCTCAACGCCTGTGACATCACCCGCATTGAGGATCCCATCGTGATACAGAGAGTCATCTGTCAGCACGGCGTTGAGCACTGTGGTATCGCCGGAGTTCCATGCTTCGGCGATGAAGCGCTCGAATGCCTCAAATTGCCGATCCGCCTTCGTTCTGAAAACACCTGTGATGATATTGCGACTAACGACGGTATTCAGCACCAACATCACACTGAAGATGAGCGCTAGCATCGCGGCAATTGTCAATGTCGGCGAGGGGAAGCGAAATCGGTGCGTGACGTGTTGCGGCGTCACCATGAATTGCTCGTCCAATGTGGAAGCAAGCGTATTCGTGTCGATGTCGCTTTGCTCGTTGATGTCAGCTGGCAACGGCGCATGATTGCTTTGTGTCTCATCGACGAGGGCGGCATTCACATCGAGAATCATGCTTTCTAGCGCAACATCGCCAGCAGCCTTTTCGAGGATGTCCGCCACTGTGCCGAAGTCGTTATGCTCCAGCGCCGTCATGTATTGGAACAATATTTTGTGCCGGTCGAGCCGGTTCTGTGTCGGCTCAGTCATTGTTTTCTATCCTGTTGAATTGCTTGCGTAAGCGGCCAAGCGCCCGATGTAAACGGACGTAAGCCGCGCCCCGTGTGATGCCCAATTCATTTGCTAAGGTGTCTCCGTCCAGCTCATGAATGATGGCGAGACGCAATATCTCGGCATCATCTTCTGACACATGCGCGAGAATCGCCCCCACACGTTCGCTCCTATCCAATACATCTTCGGGGCTAGCGCTCTTTAAGGTGGAAAAATAATCGAACAATTCATCATCGCTCATTGACGCTTCATGCCGGTAATTCAGGTCACGGATGAGAGGTTCACGCTCTGCCAGACGACCGAGCCGTGTATACCGTCGTTTGATGAGGTTAGCAGCAATGCTCAGCAACCATGTCTTTGTGCCTTCGGGCCTCGTCAAACGATCAGCATGTTGCAGCGCTTCCGCCGTGACTTCGCTCAACAACTCCGCAGCGACCGCATCAACCGTATGCGGCGTCGCGAGCCTTGCTCGCATCACATACAAACGCAACGAGACTAGCAAGCTCTGCGCTTCAGTCTCGATAAATTCTCTGAGATGCTGTCGCTCTTGCAATCGTTCATCCGGCATTCGTCTGCCTGTCAATTTCTCGTTGGGCCGTATCGCAGGGTTCTCGCATACAGTTATATCAAATTAGGGGGCAAAAATCTTACACATTTCAATTTGTTGCTTGAATTTCTTGACAAAATTCCAGAGGTTGCATACAGTATACAGTAAGGCGTTAGATATAATGTGTTTTTGAAATAAAAACGATTGCGCTTTCTTTTGGACGGTTTTTCGCAAATACGCCCCATCAGTCTTCGCGAACAGGTTGTCGAGCAAATCCGCACAGCCATTATTGAAGGTCGCCTCAAACCCAACGATCATATTGTCGAAACGTCATTGACCGAGCAGCTCGGTGTCAGCCGGACGCCGGTGCGCGAGGCGTTGATTCTGTTAGAACGCGAGGGGTTAGTTGTCGCCGCGCCGCATCGCGGCTGCTTTGTCCGCGCCTTCACTGTTGAAGATGTCGATAACATTTTCTCGATGCGAATCGCGTTAGAAAATTTCGCCGGTGAACGCATCATCAACGAACTCAGCGAGATCGATTATGACCATCTCGAACATTTGATGGAAACACAACGCAAAGCCATCGTCGCCAAAGACTTCAAACGGGTGCGCAGCATCGACATGAATTTTCATCAGTATTTGATCCAACGCAGCGAACACCCGTTGCTGATGCGCAGTTGGCAAGAGCTTGTCGCGCAAATTGCGGCCTTGTTGTATATTCGTGCCGATGCTATTCCAACGTATGACGAATTTCTCGCCATCAAAGATCACGAGGCGATTGTTCATGCCTATAAAAAACGCGATCTCGATGACTTGCGAGCGCAGAATTACCGAATCAATACCCGCGTTGCGAATGAATGTCGCTTCGCGGTCGAAAAACTAGACAAAAATACGTAACTGCGTTTGGCCTCTTGGTCATGAATGTTTGATTGTGGCACAAGATTGTATACAATATTCAATTTCATGATGCCCGGCATGGAGCATTTTCGTGCAAGATTTGTTGCTGACATTTTACGGCGATGACTTCACCGGCTCGACCGATGTGATGGAAGCCTTGACACTGCATGGCGTGCCGACGGTCTTGTTTCTTGAGCCGCCGACAATGGACTTTGTGGAGGAGCGCTTCCCGAATATGCGGGCGTTGGGGGTTGCGGGCGTCAGCCGGTCGATGACACCGGAGCAGATGGACGACGAATTGCCGCCGAAGTTTGAGGCGCTGAAGGCATTCGGGGCGCCGTTGTTTCATTACAAGATTTGCTCGACATTCGACTCGTCGCCGACGATTGGCAGCATCGGCCACGCGACCGAAATCGGTTTCGAGATTTTTGCGCCGCGCGTCGTCCCGATGATGGTCGGCGCACCGGCGTTGAAGCGTTATATGGCCTTCGGCAACTTGTTCGCCGTCGCGCATGGCGAAGTCTTCCGCCTCGACCGCCACCCGACGATGAGCAAACATCCGGCGACGCCGATGGACGAGAGCGATTTACGTTTACATCTTGCCAAACAAACATCACGTCGCATCGCGTTGATTGATGTGCTCGATTTGGCGCAGCCCGTCGATGCGATACAGCAGCAGTTCAACGAACTCGTCGCCGACGGTGCAGAGATTATTTTTTTCGATACGATGGACGACAATCATCTGTTGACCATCGGCCATATTTTATGGCAGCAACGCGGCGAGAAACCGTTGTTCATCACGGCGTCGTCGGGTGTCGAATATGCGCTGACGGCCTATTGGCAATCGGTCGGCATCGCGGAACAACCGCCGCCGCCGCCGTCACCCGGCCCGGTTGAACAACTCGTCGTCATATCGGGCAGCGCATCGACAGCGACGGCTGAGCAAATTCAGTGGGCGATTGACAACGAATTTGTGCCGCTGCGACTCGATGCAGCGCGACTGATTGACCCCGATACGGCGGATGCAACACGCGAACAGCATATCGCAGAC
Organism: Chloroflexota bacterium; assembly: GCA_003695675.1. Taxonomy (GTDB): domain Bacteria; phylum Chloroflexota; class Anaerolineae; order Aggregatilineales; family Phototrophicaceae. Next base: position 2,401 of record RFIA01000009.1, on the reverse strand, counting down.
GCGCTGGCAGCATTGTCCGCCGGGCGCAATGTCCTGCTATATTCGGCACAAGGCCCGGAAGACCCGGCAATTGCGGCGACGAATGGACACATCAACCGCATCGGTTTAGACCCGCGCAGCATCGGGGCGCGTCTGGGCACACAACAAGGACAAATGCTGCGGACGATACTCGAACGGACGGACTTGACGCGGGTGTGCGTCGCGGGGGGGGACACCTGCGGGCACGCGGCGCATCAGCTTGGGATTTATGCGTTGGAGATGGTCATCCCGGTCGCGCCGGGTTCGCCGTTGTGTCGTGCGTATTCGCATAGGCCGCGTTTTGATGGACTCGAAATCTCGCTCAAAGCGGGGCCGGTCGGCAAAGCGGATTATTTCGGCAGTATTTTATGGGGCGAGGCACAGGACTCAATGAATCGAAAAGGTTGATCTATGACAATAAAACTCGCATTGATGGGCGCGGGCGGCAAGATGGGTTGCCGCATCACCGACAATATTAAAGACATGGCGGATTATGACATCGCGTACATCGAAGTCAGCGAACAGGGTTTGGCGAATCTGGCTGAACGCGGACTCTCGGCGACGCCGCAGGACGAGGCGCTCGCCGATGCCGATGCAGTCATTCTCGCCTTGCCCGACGCCCTGATTGGCAAAATTACGCACGACATCATCCCAAAGCTCAAAAGCGGCGCGATGGTCGTCGGACTCGACCCGGCGGCGGCTTATGCTGAAGTCATGCCGATTCGCGACGACCTGACGTATTTCGTGACGCATCCGTGTCATCCGCCGGTTTTCAACGATGAAGTCACACGCGAGGCGCAAACCGATTGGTTCGGTGCGCATCATGCCAAGCAGCATATCGTCTGCGCACTGCATCATGGCCCGGAAGAAGATTACGCCAAAGGCGAAAAAATCGCCTGCGACATTTACGCGCCGGTGATGAATGCCTATCGCATCACCGTTGAGCAAATGGCGATCCTCGAACCGGCGCTCGTCGAAACCTTCACGGCAACACTCGTCACAGCGATGAAAGAAGCGCTTGACGAAGCCGTCAAGATGGGGGTACCGGAAGAGGCGGCGCGAGAATTTTTCTTCGGCCACATCCGTATTGAACTCGCGATTGTGTTTGGTGTCGCCGGGTTTCCGTTTTCTGATGGCGCTATCAAAGCCATCAACGAAGCCTACGACAAAATCTTCAAGCCCGATTGGAAAGAGAACATCATGAATCTCGACCGGCTGCGCGAAAGCGTGGCCAGCATCACCGGCAAGACGAGTGCGTGATGAATCAAATGATGTGTTCGCGAACAGACAGGCAAAGATTCGGCGCAAAGGGATGCAAGGAACGTAGAGAAAATGATCTTGTGTCTTGGCGTCTTGGCGGTTTAATGATTTGGCAATTTTATCGACCGGACAATTGGATGAGGTAATGACACAACTCGGTATCGGCAGTTACGCATTCGCATGGTCAATCGGCGTACCCGGTTATGAACAACCGGACGCGCCGATGGATGCTGTCGGTCTTGTGCGCCGGGCGGCGGAACTCGGCTTGCATCTCGTGCAAATTGTGGACAATCTGCCCTTGCACGCGATGACACCGGGCGAACTCAATCTGCTGGAACGCGAAGCGCGGCAACACGACGTCGCCATCGAAATCGGCACACGTGGCATCGCGCCCGATCATCTGCGATGCTACATCGACTTGGCACAGCGCTTTGGCTCGCCGCTTGTGCGCGTCGTCGTTGACACGGCTGACCATCATCCCGACGCCGACGAGATTGTGGCGACGCTCGGTCATCTGCTGCCGGACTTTGCAGCCGCGAAGATCACACTCGCCATCGAGAATCATGACCGCTTCAAAGCGCATGACTTGGCCGACATCGTTGCGCGGCTCGATAGTGAATATGTCGGCATTTGTCTCGATACGGTCAATTCATTCGGCGCACTCGAAGGGCCACAAGCGGTTCTGGATATTTTGGGGCCGCATGTTGTCAATCTGCATATCAAAGATTTTTGTATTGAGCGTGCCGGTCATAACATGGGCTTCGTGCTCACTGGGACACCGGCGGGCAAGGGGATGTTGAATGTGCCGTGGTTGTTGGATTGTCTGCGCGAATATGGCCGCGAGTTCAACGCGATTCTGGAATTGTGGCCGCCGCCGGAAGCAACGATGACGGAGACCGTCGCGAAAGAAATGCAGTGGGCGGTCGAGAGTGTGGCTTATTTGCGGGGTGTCATCGATGCGTGATTTTGTCGGGGCGAGGTATGCGTTTCAGGCATCAACTTAAGGAGTTATGCTTCCAAACCTCACCCCCCGGCCCCCTCTCCGCTTGCGGAGAGGGGGAGACAAGCGCGAAAAAAGTCCCCTCCCCGCTTGCGGAGAGGGGGAGACAAGCGCGAAAAAAGT
>RFIA01000103.1 GCA_003695675.1 Chloroflexota bacterium | reverse complement strand
TCGTCGCGCCACCTAGCGAACCGGAAGTTGTCCGCGAGGGGCGCAGCAATACGGCCACAAATCGCCGAGAAGTTGTGCCGCTTTTCATCGACGACACCCTGCATCCATTGAGTATCGATTGGCTGCGGGCGAGGACATATCCCGGCAGCGATTTCGTCATTGAGCAAGTGCTCGAACCGGGCATCAATTATCATCGCCTCGTGGTCTCTTATCTGTCGGACGGGTACAAAATCAACGCGATGATGACGATTCCGCAAACGCCGAAACCGCCGACCGGCTTCCCGGTCATCATTTTCAATCACGGCTATATTCCGCCCGACCAATATCGCACGACAGAGCGTTACGTCGCCTATCTCGACGCCTTCGCCCGCAACGGGTACATCGTTATCAAGTCGGATTATCGCGGGCATGGCTTTTCCGAAGGGCCGGCTACGTCGGTGTATGGCGATCCCGGTTATGTCGTCGATGTGCTCAATGCGTTGGCGTCGGCGCGGCGACATCCCGACGTTGACCCCGACCGCATCGGGATGTGGGGGCATTCAATGGGCGGGTACATTACGCTGCGGGCGATGGTCGCCGACCAAAATATCCGCGCCGCGTCGATATGGGCGGGCGTCGTGGCGTCGTATGACGAGTTGTTCGCCAATTGGTTCAATCCCGGTGTCTCAACGCGGCGGACGTGGCGCAGCCAATTGGTTGAAGCATTCGGCACGCCGGACGAAAATCCCGCCTTTTGGGATTCAGTCTCGGCCAATGCCTATCTCGGCAATTTGAGCGGCCCGGTGCAACTGCATCATGGCACGGCAGACTCAAGCGTGCCGTTCAATTTCTCGATTCTGCTCGACGAAGAAATCCGGGCGGCGGGCGGCAGTTCAGAATTATTCCTATATCCCAACGACAATCACAACATCGCGAACAATCTCGACACGGCGCTGCTGCGGTCGGTCATCTTTTTTGACACTTACGTCAAAGGTGCATGAGGCTGCGGCTGATGGGTAAAGGTCAATGCAGAGTCCGCCGGGCATTGTACGCAATGCCCCAACGGATTTTCTTTGCGGTGTTGCGTCTCTGCGTTGAATCGTTTCGGTTTTCTTGGCGCTCTTGATGTCTTGGCGGTTCAAATCGTTTTTTAAATCCTTTTGAGATTCTACAAAAGCGCATTTTGCTGTTAAAATGAATATGGCCTATTATCTATTACCATAAGGATCAACATGACACATATTCTGGGCATCGAAACATCGTGCGATGAAACGGCGGCGTCTGTGGTGATTGATGGCAAAGTGATTGCGTCAAATGTCGTCGCGTCACAGATTGACTTGCACGCAGCCTATGGTGGCGTCTTCCCGGAAGTGGCGTCGCGGGCGCATGTCGAGGCAATTGGCCCGGTCGTCGAGCAAGCGATGGTCGACTCGGGCATCGGGTACGATTCGCTCGACGCGATTGCTGTCACACGTGGGCCGGGTCTCGTCGGGTCGCTACTCGTCGGCATGAATTACGCCAAAGGACTCGCCCTCGCGACGGGCAAACCCCTACTCGGCATCAATCATCTTGAGGGGCATGTCTATTCGTTGTGGTTGAGCGACATGCGCAGCGAACCACGTTTTCCAATTTTGTTGTTGATTATCTCCGGCGGGCACACCGAACTGCTGCTGATGAAAGGACACGGCAAATACGAACGTCTCGGCGGCACGCTCGACGACGCGGCGGGCGAAGCATTCGATAAGGTCGGGCGCTTGTTGGGGCTGCCCTATCCCGGCGGGCCACACATCGAACGCGCTGCACAAAATGGCAACGCGGCGGTCTTCAGCTTTCCGCGTGCCAAACGTGACGATTCGTATGACTTCAGCTTTTCCGGTTTGAAGACGGCCGTCATGCGAGAGGTCACCGTGCAGCCGTCGGCAGAGGTGCGACGTAAACGCAAACGCGGCGCCGAAAAGAAAGCCCAACTCCGTGCCGATGTATCGGTCAACGATGTCGCGGCGAGCTTTCAAGTCGCGGTTGTCGAGCAAATCGTCAGCAAAACGGCGCGTGCGGCCAAGCAATACGGCGTCAACGAAATCTTCATGGCCGGTGGAGTCAGCGCGAATCAATTGCTACGGGCCGAGATGCGCAAAGCGACTCAAATCCCCGTCCGCTATCCGCCGCTCAATTTGTGTACCGACAACGCCGCGATGATTGCCGCCGCCGCGCATTATCGCTACGAAGCCGGCCTACGCGACGAACTCGACCTCGACGTCAAACCGATGTGGCCGTTGACGAGCGATGCGTATGACAAATAGTCATCTTCATCCGATGCGCCGCGTTGGATCGTTTCGTTTTTTTTGACGCTCTTGGCGTCTTTGCGGTTGAATGTCGTTCTATTTTCAAGGGAGAGAGACCATGCGTATCAAAAAGAATTTTTTTGGCATCGGATTGCTCATCGTAGCGCTGTTGTTGGTGGCGCTGCCGGTCGGGGCGCAGGAGGGGAATCTCAGCGCCGAAGAAGAAGAACTGCTCAAAGTAGTCGTTGTAGGTTTCGAGAATTTTCAAAATCTGAGCAGTTTTAGCTCAGAAGCCAATCAGACAACCGACCAAACGATTGTCGTCGGGCGGGGCGACGGCGCAACGGTTGTCGAGCAATCGATTGAGCAATCTATATCCGGTCGTTTAGATGGCGGTGTCGGCGAACCCCTGACGGTAGAAATTGTGATCGCACAAGATATTGTCATCGAGTCGGGCGCGTTACCGGCGACGGAAACCTCGCAAACGATTGATATGGTCGTCGCCGATGACAATCTGTATGTGCGCTTTCGAGATGTGACGCCGCTCGCTGTGGCAGCCGTCTTCCCCGACGGCTGGGTCAACGTCACGCGCGAACCGGGACGCATCCCCGGTTTTGAAGTGTTCGACATCGAGCAATTTACCAACGTCATGACGAATCTGCGCTTCTTCCCGGTCAACAACATGGTGATTTCTCGCATCACTGAATTGCCGTCGGAGACGATTGACGGGCAAACGATGCGCGTCTTCAATGTCGTTTTTGATTCCGACGTTTTATTCGCTTCGCCGGAAGTGGTTGAAGCCATGGGGCTTTTGAATGCCGAGCAACTCGGCCTCGATCTCGATCTTTTTCTCGAAACCTTCGGCGCGAATACCACGCTTGAGATGACATTGTGGATAGGCGTCGATGATTCGATGATTCATCGTGCAGACACGATCACCGAACTTGCCGAGGCGGATTTCGGTGATGCGTTCGGCACAGGACAGCCGTTGTCGATGACGCAGCTCGTTGATTCGTCGGTCATTTATGATGACTTCAATGCCGAATTCAAAATCATTGCGCCGATACCGGACTGAAACCGCGCTACGCGGTCAGCACAACAGGGACGATCTCGCTTGTCACACTAGCGCCGAGTTTAGGGCGCTGCAACACGATGACTCCCTGCGCGAATGTATCGAGTAAGCCATTGCCCAACGGATTTTCCATTTCGACACAACACATCCCGGCTGCGAGGTCGGCGATGATGATTTGCTCACCATCATAGAGCGCGACTTCCCATGGGCGGTCATCCTGTGCATTGACGCGCTGCATCGCCAACACGGCGAGCAACAGAACCACGAGACCCAATACACCCTTCGGATGTAGTGTAAATTTTCTTCTTCTAATCAAGGTTCCTTCTCCCAAGGCTATCATGGTCATGCTGCAAAATCGTGCCTCTGAAAATAAAAGATGTTAAACCGCAAAGTCGCAAAGGACGCAAAGAAAACCAAAAGATTCAACGCAGAGACACAGAGCCTGCACAGAGATTTCCGTTGGGGTAGAGCGTGCTCTGCACGCACGAAACGGCGTGAATGACACTCGTGCTGAATCCATTATAATATGCAACATAATATGCAACTCACGACACAATTCCAGCACGCTTGATATGCGATTGCCCTACGAGTTTCCGTGTATGCAGACTTTCGTCGCGGTGTGGGTTGGGGTACACTGATTTGTAGTGACGAACAAAATATTCAGTGTAGGGGCGAGGCATGCCTCGCCCCTATGAGTCTATAGGTGTGTATGTCTACGGAAACAGTCTCCGGCGAAATCGAACGCATCACGTACTTTAATCCCGACAACGGTTATTGCGTGCTCAAGATTTACCCGACCAGCAAATTCAATCCCGACGCCGAAGCGCCCGACGGCACCGTGACGGTCGTCGGTTCGTTGACCGAATTCAATGTCGGCGAGGCGGTTGAATTCAGCGGGCAGTGGGTGCATGATTCGCGCTACGGTTTGCAATTCAAAGCCGAGAGCTTCACCCCGACAACACCGGCGAGTCTTCAAGGCCTCAAGCGTTTTTTGAGCAGCGATTTGTTTGAAGGCGTCGGCACACGGACGGCTGAACGCATTGTCGAATACTTCGGCATGGAAACACTCGAAGTGCTCAACAACGACCCGCAGCGCATCCACGAAGTGCCGGAACTCAAGACGAAGACGGCCAACAATCTCATCAAAGCGTGGGCAGAAAATCAAGCCGTGCGCCAAGTGATGATTTTCTTGCAGGGTCTCGGCATCAGCAGTCGTTTCGCCCGCCGTATTCATGAACGCTACGGCGACGATACCGTCCACATGGTCACCGAGAATCCCTATCGTCTCGCGGATGATGTCTTCGGCATCGGTTTCTTGAAGGCCGACACGATTGCACAGAGCATGGGTGTCCGCCGCGATGCGCCGATACGCTTGCGGTCGGGTTTGCATTATGCGCTCAATCATCTCGCCAATGACGGGCATACCTATTCGCCGCGAGACAAACTCGTCGAGACGGCGATGGAGTTGCTGCGCGTCAATGACGCAGAACTGATTGAGCAAGCGCTCAATGACGAATTGCTCGCCGGTTTGCTCGTGCGCGATGTCATCCATGAGGGCGACGAGAGCACACACGCGATTTATCTGCCGATGTATCACAATGCCGAACGCCGCGCCGCGATGCGCCTGAAGATGATTGCGCGTGCGCCGTCGGCCTTTGAGCGCGCTGTCTCCGAAATCGATTGGTACAGCTTCCTCGCCGAACTCGCTGAAGACAACGATGTCGCGTTGACGCAGCAGCAACAAAGCGCGGTACAAGCCGCCTTGACGACGAAAGTCAGCGTGCTAACCGGCGGGCCGGGCACCGGCAAGACGACAACGCTGCAAATGGTCATCAACGCGCTGAGCGAGATTGATGCTCGCTTTGAACTCGCGTCGCCGACGGGACGGGCGGCCAAACGTCTGAGCGAGGCGACCGGCGAACAAGCTCGCACGATTCATCGCATGCTCGGTTATGGTGGCGAAGGCTTTCAACGCGATGAAGATTACCCACTCGATACCGATATGGTCATCATTGACGAGGCGTCGATGATAGACCTGCTGCTCTTCTATCAATTGCTCAAGGCGATCCCGCCGCGCACCCATCTGATGCTCGTCGGCGATGTTGACCAACTGCCGAGTGTCGGCGCGGGCAATGTGTTGAAAGATGTCATCAACTCCGGCATTGCGCACGTCACGCGCCTCAATACGATTTTTCGCCAAGACGAGAACAGCCGCATCGTCGTCAATGCGCATCGTGTCAATCAGGGTCAAATGCCGGAAATCGACAATCAAAGCAGCGATTTCTTCTTCTTCCGCCAAGAAGACCCCCAAAGCGCGGCGGATTTGTTGATTGATATTGTACGTAATCGCGTGCCGGAGAAATTCGGTTACGACCCGATGGATGAGATACAAGTCATCGCGCCGATGTATCGGGGGCCGATTGGCGTCAATATGCTCAACGACCGCCTGCAACGCGCCCTCAACGGCGACACACGCATGGCCGAGAAAAAGCTCAACGGGCGTGTCTTCCGCGTCGGCGACAAAGTCATGCAGACGAAAAACAATTACGACAAGGATGTCTTCAACGGCGACATCGGGCGCATCCACGCGATTGATTTTGAGGACAACTTACTCGAAGTGGCGATGGACACCGGCTTCGTCTTTTACGAATGGTCGGAAGTCGACCAACTGACGCACGCCTACTGCATCAGCACCCATCGCAGTCAAGGGTCGGAGTATCCGGTCGTCGTCATGCCGGTGATGACGCAGCATTACATGATGCTGCAACGCAATCTGCTGTACACGGCCATCACCCGCGCCAAGAAACTCGTCGTCCTCGTCGGGACAGACAAAGCCGTCCACATCGCCGTCAACAACAACAAGGTCAACGAACGTTACAGCGGCCTGCTAGCGCGGCTGCGGGGTTGATTATGTCGTATCGATGATGAACGCCTCGCCGGAATTCCACTGCCCGGCACTGCTGTCGGCGAATTTTGGTCGGATGCGCATATACCAGACACCATCGTGCAAGGGCGGTGTTGTGATTGACAGTGCGGCAACTTCTGCCGTAAACGCAATCTCGCGGAATTTCGCCGTCTCGCTTACTTGGATTTCATAACGTACCGCCCCTGAGAAATTATTCCATGTCAATGTTGGCGTCGCCGTCGTGAAGCGGTTGAGAATCAGCGCCTCATTCGGCGATGACTGAATAAACATGCTGTGAACAGGCGTCCATTCCCCCCAATTCCCCGCCTCATCCTTCGCCCGAACCTGCCAGAAGTACGTCGTCGGGAGCAGCGGCCCGGGCAATTTGTATTTATTTTTGGTGACCAAGATCGCGTTTGGCATTATCGGATTGTGTGTATCCAATCGTATTTCGTACATCCCGACATCGTTGAGCTTGTCCCAACTCAAGAAGCGTGGGCTGCCAACGACCGTTTCGCCATCACTAGGACTGAGCATATTGGGCGCGGGTGGTGGTATCGTATCGACGGTCACGTCACGAGACTTGCTCCACGCACTCGTATCCCAAGCACAATTGACCGCCCGCACGCGCCAAAAAATCTGCCCGTCAGATAGCGGCATCGCTGGCGTAAAGGATGTGCCGACGATACCAGAGAATTCCTGAATGATCGTTGTGAAGCGTTTATCGCTCGCCAATTGCAATGTGTATGTGACATTTTCAACCCCTGACCATGTGAACAGTGGTGTGGCATCATTTGTTGCAGCACGTTTCTCAGGAGTCAATAATATTGGCCGTGTAAGATTAAAATCCATGCAAGGGGTGATCTCAGGCAGCTCAACACTTGAAATGATGACTTCAATTTCAGCTGGGTCGATATTTGGATTGGCCGGCATGTGATTTCCGCTATTCGACTGCTCATCGCTCAACCACAAATTCATGTGGACACGCAAATGATTTGCTGGGTCGGGATTGTCCGGGCCTGTGTAAACATCATCGAAAATTCGGTCGTCCTCTGTAGCAGGCACAACACCAGCGCCATAAAAACTCTCAAAAGCAACTTGGCTTGGCTGCCAGTCGAAAATATGTGTCGTTGGTCTATCATCGTCAATCAAGAAGTGGTAGATATTTGTCATATTCGGTCGATTATAGGGTTGCACAACGAACTGGGCATTGTTACCGTTGTGTGTGTTATTCCACGTCGTCGCCTCGAAATCAATTTCAGGATAGACATCGTTCACCTTGTTCGTGCTAAACACAAATAAGCCGAGAACCACATGCGCATCAAGGTTATCTAACGGCGATGCAACATGGAAAATATGTGGGCCATGCTGTGTGAAACCAATCGAACAAACCTCAGCTGACCACCATTTATTACCAATTTTACGAATCTTGAGATGCAGGCGTCCCTGCTCGTCGACAAATACGGACTCATCGCTATCCGAC